>CAZTJP010000001.1:0-72084 GCA_964613895.1 uncultured Thiotrichales bacterium
ATCCGCGAAGGTGGGCGCACGGTGGGTGCGGGTGTTGTATCCAAAATCATTGAGTGATATCCTTCCGCGCTTCATAAAGCAGCGACAGAGCCTATCTGTCGCTGCTTTGTTTTCTTCGGAATCTGGTGGCGGTCGATGATTGCGGCAGGTTTGTGAAGAGTATTTAGGCCAGTAGCTCAATTGGCAGAGCAGCGGTCTCCAAAACCGCAGGTTGGGGGTTCAAGTCCCTCCTGGCCTGCCAATCGGTGAGCGATCACTGGGTTGATACCAGAAATATGGCTAGTAATAACGCAGATACCAGTTCATCCGGAATGGATGCCGCCAAGCTCGTGTTGGCGCTGCTCGTGCTCAGCGCTGGCATTGTCGGATTCTACTACTTTTCGGATCAGTCCAACCTGTACCGGGTTCTCGGATTGCTCGTCATAGCGGGAATCGCGGTAGGCATTGCGTCGACTTCCAGTCAGGGCAAGGCGTTGGTGGGGTTTCTGAAGAATTCTCGCACCGAGGTGCGCAAGATGGTGTGGCCCACGCGCCAGGAAGCGTTACAGACGACCTTGATCGTCATGTTTCTGGTGGTACTGGTTGGCATCTTTCTGTGGCTGGTGGACATGTTCCTCGGTTGGGCGGTCAGAATGCTGCTGGGGGGCTGATATGGCGATGCAATGGTATGTGGTTCAGGCCTACTCCGGCTACGAACAAAAAGTACAGCGTTCCCTGCAGGAGCGAATCGAGCGGTTTGGCATGCAGGACAGCTTTGGCGAGATTTTGGTGCCAACCGAGGAAGTCGTCGAGATGCGGGAAGGAAAGAAACGCCGCAGCGAGCGGAAATTCTTCCCCGGCTATGTACTGGTTCAGATGGAGATGAACGACGATACCTGGCACCTGGTCAAGGATGTGCCTCAGGTATTGGGGTTCATCGGCGGCAAGAGTGACAAGCCTGCACCCATCACGCAGAAAGAAGCCGATTTGATCCTGAACCGTGTCCAGGAAGGCGCCGAGAAGCCGCGACCCAAGGTGTTGTTCGATGTTGGACAGGTGGTGCGTGTCATCGAGGGGCCGTTCAACGACTTCAATGGCGTCATCGAGGAAGTCAACTACGAGAAGAGCAGGGTGTTGGTCGCGGTGCAGATATTCGGGCGCTCGACCCCTGTGGAGTTGGAGTTCCATCAGGTCGAGAAAACCTGAAAACAGTTTTTATGCCGCAGCGCGTTCGGTACCAACGACGGGTTGCGGAACGTCGCCGCAAGGCGTCGGGGAGCATGGTCGTGAACCATGCGTTTGAACCCGCTCAATTGGAGTTAGCATGGCTAAGAAAATCGAATCTTACATCAAGTTGCAGGTTCCCGCCGGGGAAGCCAATCCGAGTCCACCGGTAGGGCCCGCGCTGGGTCAGCATGGGCTCAATATCATGGAGTTCTGCAAGGCTTTCAATGCCAAGACCGACAAGCTGGAAAAAGGCATGCCGGTCCCGACTGTGATCACCGTCTACAGTGATCGCAGTTTCACATTTGTCACCAAGACACCACCCGCGTCGATTCTTTTGAAGAAAGCGGCTGGCATCAAGAGCGGTAGTGCGACACCCAATACCCATAAGGTTGGTAAGGTGACGCGTGCACAACTCGAAGAGATCGCCAAGGCCAAGGAGCCGGATCTGACAGCGGCTGATATGGATGCGGCGGTCAGGACGATTGCGGGAAGCGCCCGCAGCATGGGACTCGAAGTGGAGGGCGTGTAATATGGCCAAGCTCAGTAAACGCATGCGCGCAGCTCTGGAAAAGCTTGAACCCGGAAAACTGTATCCGGTCGAGGAGGCGATGGCGCTGATCAATGAAATGCCACATGCCCGCTTCAATGAGTCGATCGATGTTGCGGTCAATCTGGGTGTCGATCCTCGCAAATCCGATCAGGTCGTCCGTGGTTCCACGGTGTTGCCCAACGGCACCGGCAAGGAAATCCGGGTTGCGGTTTTCACGCAGGGTGAGAATGCCGACAAGGCAAAGGCGGCAGGCGCCGATGTCGTCGGTATGGAAGATCTTGCGGAAGAGGTCAAGCAGGGGAATCTCGACTTCGATGTGGTCATCGCTTCTCCTGATGCCATGCGGGTCGTCGGTCAACTGGGGCAGATTCTGGGGCCTCGTGGCTTGATGCCGAACCCCAAGGTGGGCACGGTGGCGGCTGATGTCGAGGCAGCTGTCAAGAATGCCAAATCCGGCCAGGTTCGGTACCGCACCGACAAGGCGGGCATCATTCATTGTCCAATTGGCAAGGTTGGCTTCGAGCCTGAAAAACTGGTTGAAAACCTCAATGCGTTGATGGCTGACCTCATCAAGGCCAAGCCGGCATCGGCCAAGGGTGTCTATGTCGGCAAGGTGACGGTTTCCTCTACCATGGGGCCGGGTATTCCGGTCGAGAAATCCTCGCTGGCCATTTGATGGAATGTTGGGGATGTGGTGTTGTTGCCATATTCCGACTGACTTTGATCTGCTGCCCTGATCGGGTGGCGGGCATCGAAGACCGCAGGTGCAATGGCTTTATGCTGTCGCTTAATGGGGTGGTTCCCGGCCTGCGCAGATGGTGAAACCCGGATCGATCCGACTCTTGTCTGTTCCGATCGTGGTGACGCCGCAGTGGTTACCGGTTTCAGTAACGGTAACTGTTATTAACCGCAGCTGCTGTTCCGTGTTTCGGATCGGTTGCTGTAACTGGAGAGCTTATCGTGGCACTAAATCTTGAAGGCAAGAAACAAGTTGTCTCCGAGGTCGCTGCGGTTGCGGCTGACGCGTATTCCGCGATTGCGGCGGAGTATCGCGGATTGACCGTGGATGAACTCACTGAAATGCGTGCCAAGGCGCGTGAAGGGGGGGTTTATCTGCGGGTGGTGAAAAACACACTGGCTCGCCGTGCACTGAAAGGCACTGAGTTCGAATGCATGTCCGAGGGGCTGGTTGGTCCACTCATGCTTGCATTCTCTCAGGAGGACCCTGGTGCAGCGGCAAGGTTGATCAGAGAGTTTTCCAAGGACCACGAGAAACTTGTTCCAAAGTTGATCGCGGTTGGTGGCGAGCTCATCGATCCTTCGGACATCAAGCGTTTGGCTGACTTGCCGACCTATGATCAGGCCATCAGCATGTTGATGGCTGTGATGAAGGCACCGGTAGAGAAATTGACGCGTACGATCAACGAAGTACCTGGCAAGCTGGTTCGCACCGTGGCCGCTATCCGTGACCAGAAAGAGTCTGCGTAACAAATCTGGATCCGTTATTTACTTTTATTTAGGAGAGATATCATGGCTGTAGCCAAAGAAGATATTCTTGATGCAATTGCAAACATGAGCGTGATGGAGGTCGTCGATCTGATCTCCGCGATGGAAGAGAAGTTCGGCGTCAGCGCGGCGGCAGCGGTTGCCGCGGTACCGGCTGGTGGCGCTGGCGGAGGTGAAGAGGCCGCCGCCGAGAAGGACGAGTTCGATGTTGTTCTGAGTGGTTTTGGTGGCAACAAGGTTGCTGTCATCAAGGTTGTCCGGGCAGCAACCGGTCTTGGCCTGAAGGAAGCGAAAGAAATGGTCGAAGGCGCACCGTCCACCATCAAGGAAGGTGCATCGAAAGACGAAGCCGAAGAGCTGAAGAAACAGCTCGAAGAGGCTGGCGCGACTGTCGAGCTCAAGTAACTTCGATTCTTGGGCTGCGACTGAGCGGTTAGAAAGACAAGGCTGGTGGCCAGGGGTCACCGGCCTTTTCCTGTTTGTATGAACTGGTGGCAGGCCCTTTCCCGGGCGGCAGTATTGAGGTCGAGCAATGGCTTATAGTTTTACCGAGAAAAAACGTATCCGCAAAGATTTCAGCAAGCGTGGTTCCGCGCTCGAGGTACCTTATCTTTTGTCGATGCAGCTGGATTCCTATCGCCGCTATCTGCAGGAAGATGTGCCGGCCGACAAGCGTGAGCCGCATGGTTTGCATGGCGCCTTCAGTTCTGTTTTCCCAATCGTCAGTTATTCCGGTTATGTGGCGCTGGAATACGTGGGTTATCGCCTGGGCGAACCGGTATTCGACGTTTATGAGTGCCAGATGCGTGGCGCCACCTATGCCGCGCCGCTGCGGGTCACCCTGCGGTTGGTAATATACGACAAAGATGCGCCCGGTAATAAGAAAGTCGTCAAGGATGTGAAGGAACAGGAAGTTTACATGGGCGAAATGCCGCTCATGACTGAAACGGGAACATTCGTGATCAATGGCACGGAGCGGGTCATCGTGTCCCAGTTGCACCGCTCGCCGGGTGTATTCTTCGATCACGACAAAGGCAAGTCGCATTCTTCGGGCAAGTTGCTGTTCAATGCGCGCGTGATTCCTTATCGCGGTTCGTGGCTGGATCTCGAGTTCGATCCCAAGGATTGTGTCTTCGTTCGTATCGATCGGCGCCGCAAGCTGCCAGCCACCATCCTGTTGCATGCGCTTGGCTATGATGATGAAGAAATTCTGGATATTTTCTTCGATACGCTCGAAGTCAAGGTAAAGGACGATGACCGTTATGAGATCGAAGTCAATCCGGATGATCTGCGCGGCAATCAGGCCGAGTTCGATATCAAGGTCAAGGGCAAGACGCTGGTCGAACGGGGCAAACGCATCACCGTCAAGCATACCCGGGCGATGCAGAAGGCTGGCATCCAGTCACTGGAAGTGGACGAAGACTACGTTTCCACACTGGTGTTGGCGCACAACATCGTCGATGAGGAGACGGGTGAACTGATCGCCAAGGCCAACGATGAGCTGGTTCCCGAACGCTTGCAGGCGATTCGTGAAAAAGGCATCGAGTCATTCCGTGTGCTCGACGTCAATGAGGTTGACCGAGGGCCGTATTTGTCCAAGACGCTCAGGATCGACCCGACTTCCAACAAGCTGGAAGCACAGGTCGAAATCTATCGCATGATGCGGCCGGGTGAGCCCCCCACCAAGGAGTCGGCGGAGAACCTGTTCGAAAACCTGTTCTTCAATCCGGAGCGTTATGATCTGTCACAGGTCGGGCGGATGAAATTCAATCTCCGTGTCGGGCGCGACAAGAGTATCAACGAAGGGACGCTGGACAAGGAAGACATTATTGCGGTCATGAAGACCCTGGTGGATATCCGCAATGGCAACGGTGATGTGGATGACATCGACCATCTCGGCAACCGCCGTGTGCGTAGCGTGGGTGAAATGGCCGAGAATCAGTTCCGTGTGGGGTTGGTGCGCGTTGAGCGGGCTGTGAAGGAGCGGTTGTCGGTGGCCGAGAGCGAAGGGTTGATGCCGCAGGATCTGATCAATTCCAAGCCTGTCAGCGCGGCCGTCAAGGAGTTTTTTGGCTCCAGCCAGTTGTCGCAGTTCATGGATCAGAACAATCCCCTGTCGGAGGTTACGCACAAGCGTCGTATCTCGGCGCTGGGTCCGGGCGGGTTGACCCGTGAGCGGGCCGGGTTCGAGGTTCGTGACGTTCATCCCACGCATTACGGCAGGGTCTGCCCGATCGAGACCCCGGAAGGCCCCAACATTGGTTTGATCAACTCGCTGGCAACCTATGCGCGGACCAATGAGTACGGCTTTCTTGAAACGCCTTATCGCAAGGTCAAGGATGGGCGTGTCACCGATGAGATCGAGTATCTCTCGGCGATCGAGGAAAACACCAAATACATTGCTCAGGCAACGATCAACACCGACGACAAGGGCAATATCACCGATGACCTCGTTTCGGTGCGATATCGTAACGAATTCACGATGGCGAGCGCGGACAAGGTGGAATACGTCGATGTATCGCCTCGGCAGATCGTATCCGTGGCCGCATCGTTGGTGCCTTTCCTCGAGCACGATGATGCCAACCGGGCATTGATGGGATCCAACATGCAACGCCAGGCCGTGCCCTGTTTGCGCGCGGACAAGCCGTTGGTAGGTACCGGCATGGAGCGTGCCGTGGCCGAGGATTCCGGTTCCGCGCTGGTGGCGCGTCGTGGCGGAACAGTCGATTCCGTCGATGCATCGCGCATCATCGTTCGCGTCAGTGACGCTGAAGCGGAGTCGGGTGAGTTGGGTGTGGATATCTACTCACTGCGTAAATACTCACGTTCGAATCAAAATACTTGCATCAACCAGCGCCCGCTGGTGAAGGAAGGCGACAAGATCGAGCGTGGTGATGTGCTGGCTGATGGTTCATCCACCGACATGGGCGAGTTGGCGTTGGGACAGAACATGAAGGTCGCTTTCATGCCCTGGAACGGCTACAACTTCGAGGATTCGGTACTGATTTCCGAACGGATCGTTCAGGAGGATCGTTTCACGTCCATACATATCGAGGAACTCACTTGTGTCGCCCGTGATACCAAGCTGGGTCCCGAAGAGGTCACGGCCGATATTCCCAATGTCAGTGAAAACCTGCTGGCTAAACTCGACGAGGCTGGTGTCGTCTATATCGGTGCCGAGGTCAAGCCAGGCGATATTCTGGTTGGCAAGGTGACACCGAAAGGCGAGACGCAGCTGACGCCAGAGGAAAAGCTGTTGCGCGCCATCTTTGGTGAAAAGGCACTTGACGTGAAGGACACCTCTTTGCGGGTACCTTCCGGCATGGAAGGCATCGTGCTCGATGTTCGTGTCTATACGCGCGATGGCGTCAAAAAGGACAAACGCGCCTTGCAGATCGAGGAGGCGGAACTCGAGCGTATCCGTAATGACCTGCGGGATGAGTTGCGTATCTATACGCAGGACATCCAGGAGCGGGTTCGGGCACTGATTACCGGACAAGTTGCCGAAGGCGGGCCGAAAGGGCTCAAGTCGGGCGCCGAAGTGACCGCTGAATATCTCGACAAGCTGGACAGCACACAGTGGTTCGAAGTGCGTATGCGCGATGAGGACATCAACGTTCAGCTGGAAAAATATGCCGAGCTGATTGCGGAGCAGGAAAAGAACTTCGAGAAGCGTCTCGAAGCCGCGCGCAAGAAACTCGAGTCGGGCGATGATCTGGCACCGGGTGTATTGAAAATGATCAAGGTGCACCTGGCGGTCAAACGGCGCATGCAACCGGGCGACAAGATCGCCGGGCGGCATGGTAACAAGGGTGTGATCTCGATGATCGTGCCGGTTGAAGACATGCCGCACGAAGAAGATGGTACGCCGGTCGATATCGTTCTGAACCCGCTTGGTGTGCCGTCACGTATGAATGTGGGGCAGGTGCTCGAAACCCATCTCGGCTGGGCGGCGCATGGCCTGGGGCTGAAAATCGGTAAGTTGCTCGATGCGCATTGCAAGGTCGAGGAAATGCGCAAGTTTCTGTCGGAAATCTATGGGTGCAATGGCGCCAAGCAGGATATCAGCAGTCTCTCGGATGATGAGTTGATGGAGATGGCGAGAAACCTGCGGGGTGGTGTGCCGATGGCGACGCCGGCCTTCGATGGCGCTGACGAGGATGAGATCCGGGAACTGTTGCGCCTGGCGGATCTGCCAGAGTCGGGGCAAACCACGCTCTATGACGGCCGCACCGGCGAGCCTTTCGAGCGACCGGTGACCGTGGGTTTCATGCATATTCTCAAGCTCAATCATCTGGTCGATGACAAGATGCATGCACGTTCCACCGGGCCGTACAGTCTGGTAACCCAGCAACCATTGGGTGGCAAGGCGCAGTTCGGCGGTCAGCGCTTTGGTGAAATGGAGGTTTGGGCGCTGGAGGCTTATGGCGCCGCCTATACGTTGCAGGAGATGTTGACGGTGAAGTCGGACGATGTTCAGGGTCGGAACAAGATGTACAAGAATATCGTCGATGGCAATCACCGCATGGAGGCCAGCATTCCCGAGTCATTCCATGTGTTGATGAAAGAGATACGTGCGCTTGGATTGAATATCGAGCTCGAACGGGACTAGTTGAGGACTTTTTACGGTAGCTATTATGAAAGACCTACTCAATCTATTTAAGCAACAGAACGATCAGGGCCATTTCGATGCCATCAAGATCGGCCTCACTTCACCGGAGGTGATCCGTTCCTGGTCGTATGGTGAAGTCAAGAAGCCGGAAACCATCAACTATCGAACGTTCAAGCCGGAACGCGACGGGCTTTTTTGTGCCAAGATCTTTGGTCCGGTCAAGGATTATGAATGCCTTTGCGGCAAGTACAAACGCCTCAAGCATCGCGGTGTCGTATGTGAGAAATGCGGTGTCGAAGTCACCCAGACCAAGGTGCGCCGGGAGCGCATGGGGCATATCGAACTGGCCAGCCCGGTGGCGCACGTCTGGTTCCTCAAGTCGCTGCCGTCACGGATTGGTTTGTTGCTCGACATGGCGCTCAAGGAGATCGAGAGCGTACTGTATTTCGAGGCGTTTCTGGTCGTCGATCCGGGCCTGACCACGCTGGAACGGGGGCAGTTGCTGTCCGACGAGGCCTATCTGGAGGCGCTCGAGGAGCATGGTGATGAATTCGAGGCCAAGATGGGCGCCGAGGCGATTCTCGACATGCTCAAGAGCATCGATCTGCGGGCGGAGTCGGAGAAACTGCGCACCGAGATGAGCGAGACCAAATCGGAAACCAAGCTCAAGCGGATCGCCAAGCGTCTGAAGCTGGTCGAATCTTTCCTCGAATCCGGCAACAAGCCGGAGTGGATGATCATGTCCGTGCTGCCGATCCTTCCGCCGGATATTCGTCCGCTGGTGCCGCTCGACGGTGGACGGTTCGCCACCTCCGATCTCAACGATCTGTATCGGCGCGTCATCAACCGCAATAACCGTCTCAAGCGGCTGCTCGAGCTGAATGCGCCGGATATCATCGTTCGCAACGAAAAGCGGATGCTGCAGGAGGCGGTCGATGCCTTGCTCGACAACGGTCGTCGCGGCCGGGCGATCACCGGCACCAACAAGCGTCCGCTCAAATCCCTGTCAGACATGATCAAGGGCAAGCAGGGGCGTTTCCGTCAGAACCTGCTCGGTAAGCGCGTCGATTATTCCGGGCGCTCTGTCATCGTGGTCGGGCCGACACTGAAACTGCATCAATGTGGTTTGCCCAAGAAAATGGCGCTCGAGCTGTTCAAGCCGTTTCTTTTCGGGCGACTCAATCGTCTCGGCCTGGCGACCACGATCAAGTCTGCCAAGAAGCTTGTGGAGCAGGAGATTCCGCAGGTTTGGGATATTCTCGAAGAAGTCATCCGCGAACATCCGGTGATGCTGAACCGTGCGCCGACGCTGCACCGGCTCGGTATCCAGGCCTTCGAACCCGTACTGGTGGAAGGCAAGGCGATTCGCTTGCACCCGTTGGTTTGCGCAGCTTTCAATGCGGACTTCGATGGCGACCAGATGGCGGTGCATGTGCCGTTGTCCATCGAGGCGCAGCTCGAAGCCCGTACGTTGATGATGTCATCCAACAACGTTCTGTCACCCGCCAATGGCGAGCCGATTATCGTCCCGTCGCAGGACGTGGTGCTGGGGCTGTATTACATGACCCGCGAAAGGGTCAATGCCCAGGGTGAAGGTATGGTGTTCGCCGATGTCGATGAAGCCAACCGGGCTTACGAGAGCCGCCAGGCATCCTTGCATGCGCGGGTGAAAGTGCGCATTACCGAGAATGTCGTCGATAACAAGGGCAATTGGGAAAAAACCACCTCGATCAAGGACACCACCGTCGGGCGCGCGATTCTTTCGATGATTTTGCCCGAAGGTCTGCCATTCTCACTGGTGGATCAGGAACTCAACAAAAAGGCGATTTCCAACCTCATCAATGCCTGCTATCGACGGGTGGGGCTCAAGGCCACGGTAATCTTTGCCGACCAGCTGATGTACTGGGGTTATCGCTTTGCGACGCGCGCCGGTATTTCCTTTGCGGCAGAGGATATGGTCATTCCCGATGAGAAGGCCGGGATTCTCGAGGATGCGGAGAAACAGGTGCTCGAGATCGAATCCCAGTACGCTTCGGGGTTGGTGACTTCCGGAGAGCGTTATAACAAGGTGGTCGATATCTGGACCACGGCCAACGACGCAATCGCCAAGGCGATGATGGACAAGCTGGGGCATGAGGAGGTCGAAGATGCCGAAGGTAATGTGGTCGAGCAGCCTTCGTTCAACTCGATTTTCATGATGGCCGATTCCGGCGCTCGGGGGTCGCGGGCGCAAATTCGTCAGCTGGCCGGTATGCGCGGACTGATGGCCAAGCCGGATGGCTCGATCATCGAAACACCGATCACGGCCAACTTCCGCGAGGGGCTGAACGTGATGGAGTACTTTATCTCCACTCATGGCGCCCGCAAGGGGTTGGCCGATACGGCATTGAAAACTGCCAACTCGGGATATCTGACCCGGCGGCTGGTCGATGTGTCTCAGGATCTGGTCATCACCGAAGAGGATTGCGGTACATCCGAAGGACTGATCATGAAACCGATCATCGAAGGTGGTGATGTGGTTGAACCGCTCAGTGAGCGGGTTCTGGGCAGAACCGTTGCCCGTGATGTCATCAAGCCGGGTGGACGCAAGGTGCTGATTCCCGCCGGGACATTCCTTGACGAGACATGGATAGACAGTCTCGACGAACTCGGAGTGGATGAGATCGTCGTGCGCTCGGCGATCACCTGTGAAACCCGTTATGGGGTGTGTCGAAAATGTTATGGGCGTGACCTCGCCCGGGGTGGGTTGGTCAATGAAGGCGAGGCGGTCGGCGTCATGGCTGCGCAGTCGATTGGTGAGCCAGGTACCCAGTTGACCATGCGAACGTTCCATATTGGTGGTGCCGCGAGTGGTTCGGCGGCGATCAACTCGATCGAGGTCCACACCAACGGGACTGTGCGTTTGCACAATATCAAGACGGTGACCAACAGCAGCGGCAAGCTGGTGGCGGTATCCCGCTCGGGTGAACTGAGTATCATCGATCAGCACAACCGCGAACGGGAACGGTACAAGATCCCGTATGGCGCCATCATTTCTGCCAAGGATGGCGACAAGGTTGAGGTAGGTCAGGAGATTGCCAACTGGGATCCGCATACCCATCCGATCGTTTCGGAAGTGGAAGGCTGGGTGAAGTTTTACGACTTCCTCGAAGGTGTCACCATCAACAAGCATGTGGATGAAATCACCGGGTTGAGTTCGACCGTGGTGACGGATCCGAAGTCCCGTTCCGGCGCGGGCAAGGATTTGCGTCCGATGGTCAAGTTGGTCGACGAGAATGGTGATGATGTCACATTGGCCGATACCGATATTCCGGCGAACTATGTATTGCCGGGCGGTGCTATCGTCAATCTCGAGGATGGAGCGAAGGTCGAGGTTGGCGATGTCATTGCACGGATTCCGCAGGAATCCACCAAGGCGCGGGATATCACTGGTGGTCTGCCGCGGGTTGCCGATCTGTTCGAGGCTCGCAAACCCAAGGAGCCGGCAATCATGGCAGAGGTCACCGGTACCATTTCGTTCGGCAAGGAAACCAAGGGCAAGCAGCGTCTTGTGATCACCGATGAAAAGGGTGAAACACACGAGTCGCTGATTCCCAAGTGGCGCCATATCAATGTGTTCGAGGGCGAGCGGGTCGAGAAGGGTGAGATCATCGCCGATGGCGAGCCTTCGGCGCATGACATCTTGAGGCTCAAAGGCGTCGAGGCATTGGCCAACTATCTCGTTCAGGAGATTCAGGATGTCTACCGCTTGCAGGGCGTGAAGATCAATGACAAGCACATCGAGGTGATCATTCGCCAGATGCTGCGAAAGGTCGAGATCACCGATCCCGGTGAAACACGGTTGCTCAAGGGGGAACACGTCGACCGCTCGCGTGTACTCGAAGAAAACGATCGGTGCCGGGAAACCGGTAAGGTGCCGGCAAAGTTCAACGAAATGCTGTTGGGTATCACCAAGGCTTCGTTGGTGACCGAATCGTTCATTTCGGCAGCTTCCTTCCAGGAGACGACACGGGTGCTGACCGAAGCCTCCGTTCGAGGCGCGCGTGATGATTTGCGAGGCTTGAAGGAAAACGTCATCGTCGGTCGACTCATCCCCGCAGGAACGGGTCTGGCGCATCACAAGGAGCAGCGTCGCAAGCAACAGAAAGATATGCCGACGTTCAGTGATCCAACCCCATCTTCCGAACCAGCGCCGGAGACCGAGGCGGCAACGGCAGGTTCCGAGGCTTCAGTCGAGGCGGAAGGGTCTTCACCCGCACCGTCCGAAGGCTGAGCCAGGTTACTGGTTCGCTGCGTGAGCACGCCATCCGTATTGCAATGGGGCGGGCGTGCGAACAATGGGGCTGTCCACAGGCATTCCGCTGCCGGAAATGCTTGACAGCCTCTTGCCGCCTCACTAAAATTCGCGACCCTCGACAGGTTGCGGCTTGGGCCGGGCCTGTCGTTTATGTTTAGGGCAGGAAAAACCTGATTATTTGGTTCTTGATATATGGCAACGATTAACCAGTTAGTACGTAAACCCCGCAAGCGCAAGGTTTCAAAGACCAATGTGCCCGCTTTGGAAGCAAGCCCTCAAAAGCGGGGGGTTTGCACGCGCGTTTATACGACGACGCCGAAAAAGCCAAATTCCGCCATGCGCAAGGTTGCGCGTGTGCGACTGACCAATGGCTATGAGGTGAGTACGTATATCGGAGGGGAAGGCCATAATTTACAGGAACACTCGGTCGTGCTGATTCGTGGCGGGCGGGTCAAGGATCTGCCTGGTGTGCGTTATCACACGATTCGTGGGTGTCTCGATACACAGGGTGTCGACGGTCGTAAGCAAGGGCGTTCCAAGTATGGCGCCAAGCGTCCCAAGAAATAAAGGTAGATAACGATGTCCAGAAGAAGCAGAGCCCCCAAGCGCGAAATCCTGCCAGACCCCAAATACAAGAGTCTGGATCTTGCCAAGTTCATGAATATCGTCATGAAGGATGGCAAGAAATCCGTCGCTGAAAAGATCCTCTATGGCGCTATCGATATCATCGAGGAAAAGAAGAAGGCCGATGGCATGGAAGTGCTGGCGCAGGCACTGGAAAATGTCAGCCCTTCGGTGGAGGTCAAATCCCGCCGGGTCGGGGGTGCGACCTATCAGGTTCCAGTGGAGGTTCGGCCAGTCCGGCAAAAAGCCTTGGCCATGCGCTGGTTGACCGAAGCGGCACGCAAGCGTGGCGAGAAGTCGATGCGTCAAAAATTGGCGGGTGAATTGATGGATGCGGCGGAAAACCGGGGCGCCGCAGTGAAAAAGCGTGAAGATACGCACCGTATGGCGGAAGCGAACAAGGCGTTTGCGCACTATCGCTGGTAAGGAGTTCTGAACAACCGTTGCTTGCGGGATTGATCCGGCAGGCGCATTGACACGAAGAGGTATTCTGGTTGTGGCCCGCACGACACCACTAGAGCGTTATCGCAACATCGGTATCATGGCGCATATCGATGCTGGGAAAACGACGACGACCGAGCGGGTTCTGTTCTATACCGGCATATCCCACAAGATCGGCGAGGTTCATGATGGCGCGGCCGTCATGGACTGGATGGAACAGGAGCAGGAACGGGGGATCACGATCACCTCCGCGGCAACGACCTGTTTCTGGAGCGGTATGGATCGGCAGTTCGATCAGCACCGCATCAATATCATCGACACGCCGGGTCACGTTGATTTCACGATCGAGGTCGAGCGTTCGCTGAGGGTGCTCGATGGAGCTTGCGCCGTCTTTTGCGCAGTCGGTGGTGTGGAGCCACAGTCGGAAACGGTCTGGCGTCAAGCAGATCGCTATGGAGTGCCCCGAATTGCATTCGTCAACAAGATGGATCGGGCAGGCGCGGATTTTTTGCGCGTCGTTGGTCAGATCAAGGATCGGCTGGGCGCCAATCCAGTCGTCATGCAGATTCCCATCGGCGCCGAGGATGGTTTCGAGGGTGTCGTCGATCTGATTCGAATGCAGGCCATCTACTGGAATGAGGCGGATATGGGGGCCACCTATGAGGCGCGCGATATTCCGCCGGAGCTGGTTGATCAGTGTGAGTCCTATCGGGAGGCCTTGCTCGAAACGGTCGCCGAGTCCGATGAGGCGCTAATGGATGCCTATCTCGAAGAGGGGCATCTGGACGAAGACCAGATTGTACGCGGACTGCGCAAGCTGACGTTGGCGAATGAAGCCGTGCCGTGCTTGTGTGGCTCCGCGTTCAAGAACAAAGGCGTTCAGGCGATGCTGGATGCAGTGGTGAATTATTTGCCTTCACCGCTGGATGTGCCTGCCATCGTCGGTGAGTTGCCCGATGGTTCTGAAGGAGAGCGGCATGCATCCGATGATGAGCCTTTCTCGGCCTTGGCGTTCAAGATTGCCACGGATCCGTTCGTGGGTAGTCTGACGTTCTTTCGTGTCTATTCCGGCGTGCTCAATTCGGGCGATGCGGTATACAACTCGGTTTCGGGCAAGAAAGAACGGATCGGACGCATCTTGCAGATGCATGCAAATTCACGTGAGGAGATCAAAGAGGTTCGTGCTGGTGATATCGCGGCTGCGGTTGGTCTCAAGAGCGTCACGACGGGTGACACGCTGTGTGATGTCAATCATGTGATCACGCTTGAGCGCATGGATTTTCCCGAGCCGGTGATTTCGGTCGCAGTGGAACCCAAGACCAAGGTGGATCAGGAGAAGATGGGGATCGCATTGGGCAAACTGGCCCAGGAAGATCCCTCTTTTCGGGTGCATACCGACGACGAGTCGGGGCAGACGATCATCTCGGGGATGGGTGAGTTGCATCTGGAGATCATCGTCGATCGGATGAAGCGTGAATTTGGTGTCGAGGCCAATGTCGGAGCGCCACAGGTTGCCTATCGGGAGACGATTCGCAAGACGGTCGAAGCCGAAGGGAAATTCGTGCGGCAGACCGGTGGCCGAGGTCAGTACGGTCATGTCTGGCTGAAGCTGGAGCCCTTGCCTCAAGGGGAAGGCTTCGAGTTCGTCAATGCCATCGTCGGTGGCGTGGTGCCCAAGGAATATATCGGCGCTGTCGAAAAAGGTGTCGAAGAACAGATGGGGGCTGGTGTCGTGGCGGGTTTTCCTGTCATCGATGTCAAGGTCACCTTGTTCGATGGTTCGTACCATGATGTTGACTCCAGCGAAATGGCGTTTAAAATCGCCGGCTCCATGGGCTTCAGGAATGGTGCGCTCCAGGCGGACCCGGTACTTCTGGAGCCGGTCATGAAGGTTGAGGTCGTCACTCCGGAGGAGTACATGGGCGACGTCATGGGCGACCTGAACCGTCGCCGGGGATTGGTGAGCGGCATGGATGAAGCGCCGGGTGGAAAGATCATCCGCGCCGAAGTGCCGCTGGCCGAGATGTTCGGGTATGCGACTGACCTGCGTTCCACGACACAGGGCCGGGCAACGTATTCGATGGAGTTCTCCAAATACGCCGAGGCGCCCAGCAGTGTGGCCGCGGAGTTCAAGAGAGCGTCCTGATAGAGAATTTATTGGATTTAGGTAGAGACAATGTCGAAAGAGAAATTTGAGCGCACGAAGCCCCACGTAAACGTGGGCACGATCGGACACGTAGACCACGGTAAGACCACGTTGACGGCGGCGATGACGAAAGTCATGGCGGAGAAGATGGGTGGAGAAGCGAAAGCCTTCGACGAGATCGACAATGCCCCGGAAGAGAAAGAGCGCGGTATCACGATAGCGACCTCGCACGTGGAATACGAATCGGACAAGCGTCACTACGCGCACGTTGACTGTCCGGGCCACGCTGACTATGTGAAGAACATGATCACCGGTGCGGCGCAGATGGACGGAGCGATTTTGGTGGTATCAGCGGCGGACGGCCCGATGCCGCAGACGCGGGAACACATTCTGCTGTCGCGTCAGGTCGGCGTACCGTACATAGTTGTCTTCATGAACAAGGCGGACATGGTTGACGACGAAGAACTGCTCGAACTGGTCGAAATGGAAGTTCGCGAACTGCTCGACCAATACGACTTTCCTGGAGACGACACCCCGATCATCACCGGATCTGCGCTCAAGGCCTTGGAAGGCGACCCGGCGTATGAAGAAAAGATCGTCGAACTGGTCAACGCGATGGACGAATACATCCCCGAGCCGGAGCGAGCGATCGACGGCGACTTTCTGATGCCGGTGGAAGACGTCTTCTCGATCTCTGGTCGTGGCACCGTCGTGACGGGCCGAATCGAACGCGGCGTCATCAAGGTAGGAGACGAAATTGAAATCGTCGGCATACGGGATACCCAAAAGACCACCTGCACCGGCGTAGAGATGTTCCGCAAACTGCTGGATGAAGGCCAGGCGGGAGACAACGTAGGCGTTCTGCTGCGTGGCACCAAGCGAGACGAAGTCGAGCGAGGACAAGTATTGTGCAAGCCGGGTTCGATCACACCGCACACCAAATTCGAAGCGGAAGTATACGTTCTGAGCAAGGACGAAGGGGGCCGTCACACCCCGTTTTTCAGCAACTACCGTCCGCAATTCTACTTTCGGACCACGGACGTGACTGGCGCGGTGGACCTGCCGGAAGGGACCGAGATGGTGATGCCGGGAGACAACGTGAAGATGACGGTGAGTCTGATCGCGCCGATAGCGATGGAAGAAGGCCTGCGCTTTGCGATCCGCGAAGGTGGGCGCACGGTGGGTGCGGGTGTTGTATCCAAAATCATTGAGTAAGCAGCATTATGAATAACCAGAGTATACGCATCCGCCTGAAAGCGTTCGATCATCGTTTGATCGATCGTTCCGCCAAGGAAATCGTGGAAACCGCCAAGCGTACCGGTGCGCGGGTCAAGGGGCCGATTCCTCTTCCGACCCGCAAGGAGCGTTTTACGGTGCTGATTTCTCCGCACGTCAACAAGGATGCGCGGGATCAATATGAGCTGCGCACCCACAAGCGGTTGATGGATATCATCGAGCCTACCGAGAAGACGGTTGATGCTTTGATGAAGCTGGATCTGGCGGCGGGCGTGGATGTGCAAATAAAGCTTAACTAAGCCGATATATTCTGGCATAATGCGCGCCCTTCTGCGGCCCGAGCCGGTTTTTCCGGTTCGGGCCGCGAGTTTCTAAGAAATTGAAAATGGTTGGTTGAGGCCAGCCAGAGGTTGATGAAAATGACGATCGGAGTCGTTGGACGAAAACTCGGCATGAGTCGGATTTTTACCGAAGATGGCGTTTCGGTTCCTGTCAGCGTGATCGAAGTGCTGGCGAACCGGGTTTGTCAGGTGAAAAGCGACGAAACGGATGGTTACAACGCGGTTCAGGTGACTACCGGAACGCGCAAGGCTTCGCGGGTCAACAAGCCGATGGCTGGCCACTACAAGAAAGCAGGTGTGGAAGCGGGGCGTGGTTTGTGGGAGTTTCGGGTCGATGCGGATCATGGCTATGAGCCGGGCGCCGAAATCGATGCGGGAATCTTCGAAGCCGGCCAGAAAGTGGATGTCTCGGGTATCACGATCGGCAAAGGCTTTGCGGGAACCATCAAGCGGCACAATTTTGCCGGCAAGGATGCGAGTCATGGTAACTCGATCAACCACCGGACACCTGGCTCGATCGGGCAATGTCAGACACCGGGTCGTGTTTTCAAAGGCAAGAAAATGTCCGGTCATATGGGTAATGTGAAAAGAACCCAGCAAAACCTGGAAGTCGTCAAGGTGGATACTGACAGGAATCTGATTTTGATCAAGGGTTCCGTGCCCGGATCAAAAGGTGGTGATGTGATCATCGCTCCAGCGGTCAAGAGCAAGGTTTAGTTATGGATCTCCAGATGGTAGGCGGCGGTAGCGTCGCGGTTTCAGACGATGCTTTCGGGCGGGATTACAATCCCGCGCTCGTGCATCAGGCGGTAGTAGCCTATCTGGCTGGCGCACGCGCGGGAACCAAGGCGCAGAAGAATCGTTCGGATGTTTCCGGCGGCGGTGCCAAACCATGGCGTCAGAAGGGCACCGGCCGTGCAAGAGCCGGAACGATTCGCAGCCCGCTGTGGCGTTCCGGTGGCGTGACATTCGCTGCGCGTCCACGCAATCATGCGCAAAAGCTCAACAAGAAAATGTATCGGGCAGCACTGCGCTCGATTGTTTCCGAGCTTGCCCGGCAGGATCGTCTGGTCGTTGTCGACACTTTCGATTGTGAAACCCACAAGACGCGTGATCTTGTCAAAAAACTTGAAGGCATCGGGTTGTCCGATGTGCTGATTGTTGTCGATGAGGTCTCGAAGAATCTGTCGTTGGCATCCAGAAATCTCCATCGCGTGGATGTCTCCAATGTGATGGGGCTCAATCCGGTAGCGTTGTTGCGTAACGAGAAAGTGTTGATGACATCTGCTGCGATCAAAAAAGTTGAGGAGTGGCTGTCGTGAATCAAAACAGATTGTTGCAGGTATTGCGTTCTCCGCATGTGTCCGAAAAATCGGCCATGGCGGCCGAGAATGGCAATCAGTATGTCTTCAAGGTGGCCACTGATGCGACCAAGTTCGAGATACGCAAGGCGGTCGAGTCGATCTTCGATGTCAAGGTTCGAACCGTTCGGGTTGTCAACGTCAAGGGCAAAGCCAAGCGGTTTGGTGTGAGAAGCGGAAAACGGTCCGACTGGCGCAAGGCGTATATTCGCCTCGAAGACGGTCACGAAATCGAATTTGCTGGGGTCGAATAGAAATGGCTACTGTCAAGGCAAAACCAACCTCGCCTGGTCGGCGTTTCACGGTCAGCGTGGCGCGGCCTCATCTTCACAAGGGCGAACCTTATGCGCCGTTGGTCGAAAAGAAGACCAAGTCGGGTGGACGCAACAACAAGGGGCGTATCACGACGCGCCATATCGGTGGCGGGCACAAGCAACGCTACCGCGTCATCGATTTCAAGAGAAACAAGGATGGCGTTCCCGCCAGGGTAGAGCGTATCGAATACGATCCGAATCGTACCGCCTACATAGCCTTACTGGTTTACGCCGATGGTGAGCGCCGTTACATTATCGCGCCCAACTCACTTCGTGCCGGTGATACGGTTCAGTCTGGTATCGCGGCGCCGATCAAGCCCGGGAATGCGCTGCCACTGCGCAATATTCCTGTCGGTACCGTTATTCATTGCGTCGAACTCAAGCCTGGTAAAGGGGCTCAATTGGCACGCAGTGCGGGTGCATCCGTCCAGTTGGTTGCCCGCGAAGGGGCTTATGCCACCTTGCGACTGCGTTCTGGAGAAATGCGCAAGGTACTGTCGGAATGCCGGGCGACGGTGGGTAGTGTCTCCAATTCCGAGCACAACCTGGTCAAGCTGGGCAAGGCTGGCGCCAAACGTTGGCGCGGTGTTCGGCCAACGGTTCGGGGTGTTGCGATGAACCCGGTGGATCACCCGCATGGTGGTGGTGAAGGTCGGACGTCTGGTGGACGCCATCCGGTCTCCCCCTGGGGCGTGCCCACCAAGGGCTTCAAGACGCGCAAGAACAAGCGCACGGATAAACTGATTGTGCGTCAGCGCAAGAAACGCAAGTAGTGAGGTGAGAAGTGCCACGTTCGCTCATTAAAGGGCCTTTTGTCGATCACCACCTTGAGAAGAAGGTACGGGCCGCAATCGAGAAAGGTGACAAGAAACCGATCAAGACCTGGTCGCGACGTTCGATGATCACGCCCGATATGGTTGGTCTGACGATCGCCGTCCATAACGGCCGCCAGCACATGCCGGTTTTGATCAATGAAAATATGGTTGGCCACAAGTTGGGTGAGTTCGCGGTGACGCGTACCTACCGTGGTCACATTGCCAACAAGAAAGCGAGGTAAGGGTCGTGGCGATAGAAACAGCGGCTAAGCTCAGGATGGCGCGTATTTCTCCGCAAAAGGCGCGGTTGGTGGCGGATCAGCTGCGTGGACTGGAGGTGGAGAAGGCGCTCGAGATTCTCGCGTTCAGCCCCAAGAAGGGGGCCCGGATCATCAAGAAAGTGCTCGAGTCGGCGATTGCCAATGCCGAGCATAATGAAGGTGCCGATATCGATGAGCTTAAAGTATCGACCATCTATGTCGATCAGGGTCCGGTTTACAAGCGGATTCAGCCTCGGGCGAAAGGGCGTGCGAATCGGATACTGAAGCGCACCAGTCACATTACTGTCTGCGTAAGCGATCAGTAGGAGATTTTATATGGGACAAAAAGTACACCCAGTTGGCTTCAGGCTCGGAATTTCAACCGACTGGAATGCGCGCTGGTATGCCGATAAACGTGATTATGCCGCCAACCTTTTGGGCGACGTCAAGATCAGGGATTTTCTTTCCGAGAAGCTCAAGGGCGCCTCGGTCAAAAAGATCGAGATCGAACGTTCGGCTGGTAATGTGTTGGTGACGATTCACACAGCACGCCCGGGCATCGTCATCGGCAAGAAAGGCGAAGATATCGAAAGACTCCGCAAGTCGGTGGCGTCTTTGGCCGGTATCGATGTCAGCAAGCTGAAGATGAATATCGAGGAAGTACGCAAGCCCGAGACCGAGGCGCAGCTGGTATCCGAGAGTATTTCCCAGCAGCTTGAACGGCGGATCATGTTCCGTCGTGCGATGAAAAGAGCCGTCAGCAACGCCATGCGCCTGGGAGCTCTGGGCGTGAAAGTTCATGTCTCCGGCCGTCTCAATGGTGCGGAGATTGCCCGGGCCGAATGGTATCGCGAGGGGCGGGTGCCTCTGCATACGCTGCGCGCGGATATCGACTATGGCTTTACTGAAGCCAAGACAACTTACGGGATCCTTGGCGTCAAAGTCTGGATCTACAAAGGCGAGGTTTATGATCTCGAGGCAAAACGTCAGTCCCAGAAGAAGGGGCCGGCAAAAGGACAGCGCAAGAGTAACTGATCATGTTGCAGCCCAAACGAACCAAGTATCGCAAACAGCACAAAGGCCGTAATCGCGGACTCGCGCAGAACGGGAACCGGGTCAGTTTCGGCGAGTACGGGCTCAAGGCCACCGGCAGGGGCCGTATCACCGCGCGTCAGATCGAGGCAGCCCGGCGCGCAATGACACGCAGGGTCAAGCGGGTTGGCAAGATTTGGATTCGCATCTTCCCCGATGTGCCAGTGACCAAGAAACCACTCGAGGTCCGGATGGGTAAGGGTAAGGGTAACGTCGAATACTGGGTTGCCAAGATCCAGCCCGGCAAGATGCTCTATGAAATCGAGGGTGTCGATGAGGCGACCGCGCGTGATGCGTTTCGCCTGGCAGCCGCCAAGCTGCCGGTGAGTACTGAGTTCGTAACACGTCAGGTGATGTGATGAAGGCTTCCGAATTGAGAGAAAAGACAATCGAAGAGTTGAATGAGGAACTCATCAACTTGCGTCAGGAGCAGTTCAATTTACGCATGCAGCAAGGTACCGGTCAGAATCCAAGGCCTGACCAGATCTCCAAGGCGCGCAAGAATGTTGCCCGGGTGATGACCATTATTCGCGAAAAACAGCTCCAAGGTAAGCAGGCATGAGTGAAGTGCAACAGAAAGATGCGACCAAAATCGAAAGGACACTTTCGGGTCGCGTGGTGAGCGACAAGATGGACAAAACCATCACGGTCAAAGTCGAGCGGTTGGTCAAGCATCCCGTGTATGGCAAGTTCATTCGGCGCTCCACGAAGTTTCATGTCCATGATGAGAACAACTCTGCGAAAGCTGGAGATACCGTTATCATCAGGGAATCACGACCCCATTCAAAAACCAAGTCCTGGGACCTGGTGAGAATCGTCGATTAATCAATTGGTTTAACCGGACGGAAGACTGCAATGATTCAAATGCAAACAGTACTGGGTGTGGCGGATAACAGCGGCGCCAAAAAAGTACAATGCATAAAGGTGCTCGGTGGTTCTCATCGCCGCTATGCCGCGATTGGCGATGTGATCAAGGTCAGCGTCAAAGAGGCGATTCCAAGGGGCAAGGTCAAGAAAGGCGATGTTTACAATGCGGTCGTTGTTCGTACCGCAAAAGGCGTACGTCGAAAGGACGGCTCGCTGATTCGGTTCGATAACAATGCTGCGGTCCTGTTGAATGCGCAGTATCAACCGATAGGAACGCGTATTTTTGGTCCGGTGACCCGTGAACTGAGAACTCAGCAGTTCATGAAGATTATTTCACTTGCACCAGAAGTGCTTTGACGGAGAAATCGATGAACCGTTTACGCAAAGGTGATGAAGTCATCGTAATCGCCGGAAAGGACAAGGGGCGCCGGGGCACTATCGAAAAGGTGCTGAAAAACGGCAAGGTCCTCGTTCAGAATATCAATGTTGTCAAAAAGCATCAGAAGGGCAATCCGAATGCGGGTGTGCCTGGTGGCATCATCCAGAAGGAAATGCCGCTGGATGCTTCCAATGTCATGTTGTTCAATCCGGCGACGGGCAAGGGCGACAGAGTTGGTTTCAAGACGCTGGAAGACGGTCGCAAGGTTCGTTATTTCAAATCCAATAACGAAACCGTAGATCAGTAGGTGTAGCATGGCCAGATTGCAAAAACTTTTCAAAGAAGAAATCGCTCCCAAACTGCAGGCGCAGCTTGGCCTGAGTAACCCGATGGATGTTCCGCGGCTGGAAAAGATCACCCTCAATATGGGGTTGGGCGAAGCCGTGAGTGACAAAAAAATCATCCAGAACGCGATTGGCGACATGACCCTGATCGCGGGGCAAAAAGCGGTGCCGACACTGGCACGAAAGTCCATCGCCGGTTTCAAGATTCGGGATGGTTGGCCGATTGGTTGCAAAGTCACTTTGCGCCGCGAGCGTATGTACGAATTTTTCGATCGTTTGATCAATATTGCAATTCCGAGGATTCGAGACTTCAGAGGGTTGAGTCCAAAAAGTTTCGATGGTCGCGGTAACTACAATATGGGTGTCCGCGAGCAGATCATTTTCCCGGAAATCGACTATGACAAGATTGATGTGCTGAGGGGGCTCGATATTTCGATCACCACCAGTACCAACAACGACGAACACGCCAGGGCATTGTTGCAGGCGTTTTCGTTTCCATTCAGGAACTAGAAGCAAGTTTATGGCTAAGGTATCAATGCTTGAGCGCGAAAAACGCCGTATCAAGGCGCATCGCAAATATGCGGCAAAACGCGCCGAACTGAAAGCAATCATTCGTAATCCTGAGGTGGATTTCGAAGTCAGAATGGATGCGGTGGCACGGTTGCAGAAGCTCCCGCGAGATGGCAGTAAATGCCGCCAGCGGAATCGTTGCGGTTTGACCGGGCGTCCGCATGGGTATTACCGGAAATTCGGACTTGGCAGAAACAAGCTGCGTGAGTTGGCCATGCGGGGCGATATCCCCGGACTGGTCAAGGCGAGCTGGTAGGAGATTGCGTTATGAGTATGTCTGATCCAGTTGCCGATATGCTGACCCGCCTCCGCAATGCGCAGCGCGCAGGTCTCGAGTCGGTCTCCATGCCCTCCTCTAAACTGAAGGTTGCCATTGCTCGTGTGCTCGAGCGTGAGGGTTATATCGCTTCTTTCAATGTTTCCGGGGATGCCAAGCCCGAGTTGTCCATCGAGCTCAAATATTTCGAAGGCAAGCCTGTGGTCGAGTCCATCAAACGGGTGAGTCGGCCGGGCCTGAGAATTTTCAAAGGCAAGGATGAGTTGCCGATGGTCAATGGTGGGCTGGGTATCGCGATCGTGTCGACCTCCAAGGGTGTCGTCAGTGATCGCGAAGCACGCGCCGCGGGCCAGGGTGGCGAAGTCATTTGTACAGTCAGTTAATCAGGATATTCCGATGTCTCGCATAGCCAATGAGCCGGTCAAGATTCCATCAGGCGTTGAAGTCAACGTCAGCGGCCAGAGTATTTCCCTGAAGGGTCCGAAAGGTGCTTTCGAGTACGAAATTCACCCTTCGGTACGCATCGATCAGGAAGACAATGTACTCAAGTTTCGTATGAATGAGGAAGCCAAGGCCAAGACGGACGCCATGGCCGGGACCATGCGATCGGTAGTCAACAATATGGTTCAGGGTGTTGCCCAAGGCTTCGAAAAGAAACTCGAGTTGGTTGGAGTAGGTTACCGGGCCAAGGTTCAGGGTAACAAACTCGATCTGACACTCGGCTTTTCGCACCCAGTACAGTACGTTGCGCCTGAAGGGATCACCATAGAGACACCGAGTCAAACAGAGATCGTTGTCAAAGGCGCTGATAAACAGGTTGTCGGGCAGGTGGCCGCGGAGATTCGTGCTTACCGCCCACCCGAGCCTTACAAGGGCAAGGGTGTCAAATACGCGGATGAATACATCATTCGTAAAGAAGCGAAGAAAAAGTAGGTCCTCAGCATGCAGAGCAAGAAACAGTCTCGAATTCGCCGGGCTCGCAAGACGCGCGCCAAGCTTCGTCAGCTGCGAGTCAATCGTCTCACGGTTCATCGCACGCCGAGGCATATCTATGCCCAGGTCATCGGGCCCGACGGTGCGACAACATTGGCCTGTGCTTCGACCCTGGACAAGGAGTTGCGCAAGGCGCTCAAGTCTACCGGCAATATCGAGGCAGCGGCAGCTGTGGGCAAGATGATTGCGGAGCGTGCCAAGGCCAAGGGTATCGAGCAGGTCTCTTTCGACCGTTCCGGATTCAAATACCATGGCCGCGTGAAGGCGTTGGCGGATGGCGCCCGTGAAGCAGGATTAAAATTTTAGCAGGTATACGACGATGGCGCGTACAGAAACGAATGAGCCCAGTGATGGCTTGCAAGAGAAGCTGGTTACGATCAACCGCGTAGCCAAGGTTGTCAAGGGCGGTCGCCAGTTCGGCTTCACCGCATTGGCGGTTGTCGGCGATGGCGAGGGCAAGATCGGTATCGGTTACGGCAAGGCCCGTGAAGTTCCGTTGGCGATTCAGAAAGCGATGGAGAAAGCGCGTCGCGAGATGGTCACCGTTTCACTCAATGATGGCACTTTGCACTATGCGGTGACTGCCCGTCACGGGGGCGCCAAGGTCTATATGCAACCGGCTTCGGAAGGTACTGGTGTCATCGCCGGCGGTGCGATGCGTGCGATCTTCGAGGTCGTCGGTGTCCGCAACGTGTTGGCCAAGTGTATCGGCTCGACCAACCCGATCAATGTGGTTCGGGCAACACTGAAGGGCTTGCAGCAAATTTCCTCTCCGGAGTCAGTGGCTGCCAAGCGGGGTAAAACGGTTGAAGAGATTTTGGGATAGAGCCATGGCGAAGACTAAGCAACTGAAAGTCACCCTGTGTCGTAGCCTGAATGGCCGTTTGAAGTCACACAAGGCATGCGCGCGTGGTCTCGGCATTCGCAAGATGCATAATCCCGTGGTTGTTGCTGATACGCCCGAGAATCGTGGGATGATCAACAAGATCTCCTATATGGTCACTGTCGAGGAACTGTGAAATGTATTTGAATACGTTAAAGCCTGCTGAAGGCAGCCGGCGTAACCGCCGCAGGGTTGGCAGAGGAATCGGTTCCGGTTTCGGCAAAACCTGTGGCCGAGGCCACAAGGGTCAGAAATCCCGTTCCGGTGGTTATCATAAGGTGGGTTTCGAAGGCGGACAGATGCCGCTCCAGCGGCGCTTGCCCAAGATCGGTTTTCGTTCCAGAAAATCCCTGGTCTCTGCTCAGCTGCGCCTGCATGAATTGAACGGCGTCGATGCCGATGTCATCGATATCGAGACACTCAAGGCTGCAGGGCTGATTGGCAAGGGAATCCGGCAAGTCAAGGTTTTTGCCTCGGGTGAGATCACCAAGGCTGTTGTGCTCAAGGGTATTTCCGCAACCAAAGGCGCGCGTCAGGCAATTGAAGCGGCCGGCGGCAAGCTGGAGGATTGAAGTGGCCAAAGCGGCGACAACGGCTGGACCGGCACTGGGTGACCTCGGAAAACTGACTGAACTCAGGCAGCGTCTGATGTTCGTGTTGATGGGGTTGGTGGTGTATCGGATCGGTACCTTCATTCCGGTTCCCGGGATCAACCCTGTCGCACTCGAACAGTTTTTCAATCAGCATACCGGCACTATCCTGGACATGTTCAACATGTTCTCTGGAGGCGCGCTCAAGCGGCTGAGTTTGTTTGCATTGGGTATCATGCCGTACATCTCGGCTTCCATCATTATGCAGTTGCTGGCGGTGGTGGTGCCGTCTCTGGAACAGCTGAAAAAAGAGGGTGAAGCGGGTCGGCGCAAGATTACCCAATACACGCGCTACTTTACCGTGGTGCTCGCAACCTTTCAGGCTATCGGTGTGGCGATCAGTCTGGAGTCGCAGAGTGTTGGTGGGCTTTCTGTGGCCATCAATCCGGGCTTTTCGTTCATCTTTACCACAGTTGTCTCTCTGGTCACTGGGACGCTTTTTCTCATGTGGCTCGGTGAACAGATTACTGAGCGTGGGTTGGGTAACGGGATTTCGATCATCATCTTTGGCGGTATCGTTGCCGGGTTGCCACGTGCGGTTGGTGGCACGCTTGAACTGGCGCGCACTGGTGAGCTGTCGCCCGGCCTCGTGTTGCTGATTCTCGTGCTGGCGGTGGCGGTGACCTTCTTCGTCGTATTCGTCGAAAGGGGGCAGCGTCGCATCACCGTGAACTATGCGAAACGTCAACAAGGGCGAAAGCTCTATGCGGCCCAGTCCAGCCATCTGCCGTTGAAACTGAACATGGCTGGCGTCATCCCGCCAATCTTCGCATCCAGTATCATTCTTTTTCCGGCGACGCTGGGCCAATGGTTTGGCCGCACCGAGGGGATGAGTTGGTTGCAGGATATCACCTCGATGCTCTCTCCCGGGCAGCCGTTGTACATCATGTGCTATGCGGCAGCGATTGTATTCTTCTGCTTCTTCTATACTGCATTGGTATTCAACTCGCGCGAAACGGCGGAGAACCTCAAGAAGTCGGGTGCGTTTATCCCAGGTATTCGTCCCGGGAAGCAGACAGCCAAGTATATCGACGGAGTCATGACCCGGCTGACTGCTGTCGGCGCCATTTATATCACCGTGGTGTGTTTGCTGCCCGAGTTCCTCATTCTCAACTGGAATGTCCCGTTCTATTTCGGTGGCACGTCGCTATTGATCATCGTGGTTGTGGTGATGGACTTCATTTCACAGGCCCAGGCGCATATGATGTCGCAGCAGTACGAAGGGCTGATGAAGAAAGCCAACCTCAAGGGATATGGTCGTTCAGGCGTCCTTCGTTAACAAACTGAATTAGTTGGAGAAACTGTCATGAAAGTTCGTGCTTCCGTGAAGAAGATGTGCCGCGATTGCAAGATCATTCGTCGCAATCGGACAGTGCGTGTGATCTGCAAGGATCCTCGCCACAAGCAACGTCAGGGTTGAGCCTTGATATTTGTGGAACAAGTCACTAGAATTGCGCCCCTTTTTGCGCAGGCTGAGTTGGAGAATAGCTGAATGGCCCGTATCGCAGGTATTAACGTACCCGTAAACAAACACTGTGAGATCGCTTTGACGGCGATTTATGGCATTGGGCGTCCTCGCGCACGCAAGATTTGCGAGGCCACCGGTGTCTCGCCTTCCGCAAAGATCAAGGACTTGACGGAAGCCGAGATTTCCAAGTTGCGTGAAGAGGTGGGCAAGTACGTCGTCGAGGGTGACCTTCGCCGTGAAGTGTCCATGAACATCAAGCGGCTGATGGATCTTGGCTGCTATCGCGGTATTCGTCATCGCCGTGGCTTGCCTTTACGTGGGCAGCGGACTCGCACTAACGCCAGGACACGCAAAGGTCCACGGCGGTTGATCAAGAAATAGACCCAGGTTTATAGAGATATGGCAAAGAAAGGTACGACTCGTCGCAAGAACAGACGCAGCGTGACGGATGGAATTGCGCATGTGCATGCATCGTTCAACAACACGATCATAACGATCACCGATAATCAGGGCAATGCACTCTCCTGGGCGACTGCAGGGGGCTCCGGTTTTCGTGGTTCGCGCAAGAGTACCCCGTTTGCGGCGCAGGTTGCGGCCAAGCGTGCTGGTGAGGCGGCAAAGGAATACGGACTCAAGAACCTGCAAGTTCAGGTCAAGGGGCCGGGTCCCGGACGTGATTCCGCGGTTCGCGCACTCAATGCTGCCGGGTTCAGAATCACCAGTATTTCCGATGTGACGCCTATTCCGCACAATGGTTGTCGTCCACCCAAGAAACGTCGAGTATAGGAAGAGCATAGACAATGGCTAGATATATTGGTCCCAAGTGCAAGTTGACCCGTCGCGAAGGCACGGATCTGTTTCTCAAGAGCCGGGCACGCCCGATCGAAAGCAAGTGCAAGATCGACAAGGCTCCGGGGATGCACGGCGATCGTCGAACCAAGGTCACGGATTATGGTCTTCAGCTACGGGAGAAGCAGAAACTTCGCCGTACCTATGGCGTACTGGAGAAGCAGTTCCGCAACTATTTCAAGAAGGCTGCGGCGCAGAAGGGTTCTACCGGTGAGAATCTTCTGAAGTTGCTCGAGAACCGTCTGGATAACGTCGTCTGGCGCATGGGATTTGGTGTCACCCGGGCCGAAGCGCGTCAGCTCGTCAGTCACAAGGCCATCATGGTCAATGGCAAGGTGGTCAATATTGCGTCGTATCAAGTCAGCCCTGGCGATGAGATCGAGGTGAGAGAAAAGGCCAAAAAGCAATTGCGGATCAAGGATGCGCTCAATATTGCCGAGCAGTTCGGTTTTCCCGAATGGGTCGAGGTGGATGTGAAGGCGATGAAAGGGATTTACAAGGCGACGCCGGAAAGGAGCGATTTGCCACCCGATATCAACGAATCGTTGGTTGTGGAATTGTACTCCAAGTAACAGATTACAGAGGTTCGTAAGTTCATGTCAGGAAACGCCAAAGATTTTTTGCGTCCGAGTCAGATTGTCGTTGAAAGTCATACCGACAATCAGGCCAAAGTCATTCTCGAGCCACTCGAGCGCGGTTTCGGGCATACATTGGGGAATGCGCTGCGACGCATCCTGCTTTCGTCCATTCCCGGTTGTGCCGTCACCGAGGCAAAGATTGAAGGCGTGTTGCACGAATATACCAGTATTCCCGGTGTGCGCGAGGATGTCGTCGAAATCCTGCTCAATCTCAAGGGTGTGGCCATCACCATGCATTCCCGGGATGAAACATTGCTGCGTGTCAGCAAGAAAGGGCCTGGGACAGTTACTGCGGGTGATATCCAGGGCGATCATGATGTGGAAATCGTCAATCCCAATCATGTTATTGCGCACCTCGGAAAGGATGGCGAGCTGAACATGGAATTGAAGGTCGAAAAAGGCCGCGGCTACGTGCCAGCTACGGTTCGGCGTAACCCGGATGAGAATCGCGAGATTGGGCATATGTTGCTGGATGCCAGTTTTTCCCCGATTCGCCGGGTGGCCTACTCGGTCGAGGATGCACGCGTTGAACAACGGACCAACCTCGACAAGCTGATCATCGACCTCGAGACCAACGGCGCCATCGATCCTGAAGAAGCGATTCGTTCGGCAGCAGGCATCTTGCAGCAGCAGCTTGCTGTGTTTGTCGATTTTGAGCGTCAGGAGTTGCCCGAACCGGAGACTCATGAGAATGAAATCGATCCGATCCTGCTCAGGCCGGTGGATGATCTCGAGCTGACTGTACGTTCCGCCAACTGCCTCAAGGCCGAGAATATCTACTATATCGGCGACCTGATTCAGCGGACAGAAGTCGAATTGCTCAAAACGCCCAACCTTGGCAAGAAGTCGCTGACTGAAATCAAGGATGTGCTCGGTGCACATGGGCTCGCCATGGGACAGCGTCTGGAGAACTGGCCGCCACCAGGGCTGGAGACTCACGACAAGAAAGCATCCTAGACACTCTAAAGTTTATTGGTACAGAACAATGCGTCATCGTAAATCCGGTCGTCATTTGAATAGAACCAGCAGTCACCGCCAGGCGATGTTCAGGAACATGACCAACAGTTTGTTTCGTCACGAACTGATCAAAACCACATTGCCCAAGGCCAAGGAGCTGCGGCGCGTGGCTGAGCCACTGATCACGTTGGCGAAAGAGGATTCCGTGCATAAGCGCAGATTGGCGTTTGCCCGGATGCGCGACAAGGAGATGGTTGCCAAGCTGTTCAATGAGCTGGGGCCACGCTACCAGGATCGTCCTGGTGGTTATCTCAGGATTCTCAAATGTGGGCATCGTACCGGAGACAACGCGCCGATGGCCTATGTGGAGATGGTCGATCGGGCTTTGCCGGACGAAGCGGTCGAGTAATGTTCTCATGGCCGGGCTGATGCCTGGATTTGTAAAAAGGCCAGTATCGTCTGGCCTTTTTTCGTTTGGGGGTGTTTTTTGTTTGCAGGGCACACCGAAAGGATTTGTGCTATGCTGATAAGCTGAATTTATTAACTCGGCAGCAAGATCGATATGGCGGATCGTCGTCTTCAAGTGTTCACCACCGTTGCGCGCTTTCTCAGCTTTACCAAAGCGGCAGAGGTGCTTCACATGACCCAACCGGCCGTTACGTTCCAGGTTCGTCAGCTCGAGGAGTATTTCAATACACGGTTGTTCGACAGGACGCACAATAAGGTCAGTCTTACCGAGGCCGGGCGCACAGTGCAGGGTTATGCTGAAAAGATATTCACCTTGTATGACGAGATGGAAGGCAGTGTCCGTGAGGTGACGGGCGCAATCGGTTCCTCGCTCACTGTTGGCGCGAGCACCACGGTTGCCGAATATATGCTTCCCGCGCTGTTGGGTAAATTCAAGGCAGTGTATCCGGAAGTCCAACTCAGCCTCAAGGTGTCCAACACCGAAGGGGTGGTCTCCATGGTCGAAAACAATGTCATCGACCTGGCGGTGGTCGAAGCGCCGGTCAGCAATAAACACCTGCTGGTTGAGAGCTGCCTCATGGATCAATTGGTCGTGACGACTGCACCCGATCACCCTTTGGCGGGCTCCGAGAGCGTATCGGTCGAAGAGCTGGTCAAATATCCGTTCATCTGCCGCGAGGAAGGTTCCGGTACCCGCGAGGTGATTCATGATTTTTTGGTCGCTCAGGGGGCGGACTCGGATTGCCTGAAGATCTGTCTTGAGTTGGGTAGCCCTGAATCCATCAAGGGAGCGGTCGAAGCCGGGATGGGGGTTTCCATTCTTTCGCGGGCCACTATAGGCAAGGAACTTCAATTGGGAATGCTGGCAGGTATTCCGCTCGATCCTCCCCTCGAACGGCCGTTTTCCTTTGTTCGACAGCGCCAGAAATTCAGGCAGAGAGCAACCGAGGAACTGCTCGAGTTTGCTCGCAGCTACTGCAAGGAACATCAATAGCGTTATCCTGATGTGTCTGTAAGAGGTTGCCTGTCTTGCATGGAGGCCGGGCCGTGGTTACCGTATTCCTTTCTTTTCGGGGTGGAATTGAGGGCATTTTTCGCATAGGATGTGCTTTTCCAGGTTCACGGGAAAACATGTGAATATTGAATCAGTAGAAAATACCTATCGCCGTTACGCGCCTCAGTACGATCTTCTGTTTGGCGCTATTTTTCATCCGGGAAGGAAAGAAGTCATACGCCAAATGGATTGCCAACCGGGAGAACAGATTCTCGAGGTGGGTGTGGGTACGGGATTGTCGTTACCTTTGTACCCGAAAGGGACCACGATCACCGGCATCGATATCTCCAAGGAAATGCTGGATCGGGCCGAGCGTCGCGTTGCCAGAGATCAGCTCGACAACGTCACGCTGCACCATATGAATGCTCAGGAGATGACGTTTCCCGACAATTCCTTCGACAAGGTCGTGGCCATGTATGTCGCTTCAGTGGTTCCTGATCCGGTAAAGCTGGTCAGTGAGATGCGGCGCGTCTGTAAGCCTGGCGGGCAGCTGATGTTCGTCAACCATTTCAAGAGCGAGCATCCGGTCATCCGGCGAATCGAAGAGTGGCTCGTGCCGCTGTCTGCCAAACTGGGTTTCGATCCGGGGTTTTCGCTGGCGCGTTTCCAGCAGGACTGTGATCTGGAGTTCGAACATAACCGGCGGGTCAATCTGTTTGGCTATTGGCGGATGTTGCAAACAACCAATCATGTCGTCGCAGATGCCGAGCCAGTCAGTGCGATTGGCGTGGCCAGTGAGGTCGAGGAAGTTCCTCCCATCGCTGAAGCAAGTTAGCGCTGCTGGCGCGACTTTTCTTTCAGGCGCCTTTATCCTTTTGGATGAAGGCGTATGCCGAGTGGTTGTGGATGGATTCGAAGTTTTCGGATTCCAGCGTGTAGGACGCAATGCGATCATCGGCGTTGAGGCGCGCAGCGATATCCCTGACCAGGTCTTCGACGAACTTGGGGTTTTCATAAGCGCGTTCGGTCACGTACTTTTCGTCAGGGCGTTTCAGTAGTCCGTAAAGCTCGCTGGAACCTTCCTTTTCCACCATTTCGATGATTTCCTCGATCCATACGAATTCCGCCAGGCGGGCGCTGACGGTGATATGGGAGCGCTGATTGTGTGCTCCATAGCGGGAGATTTTCTTGGAGCAGGGGCACAGGCTGGTAATGGGCACGACCACCTTCATGCTGATTTCCGGCTGGTTCTGGTGGATTTCGCCATGAAAGGTCACATCATAGTCCATCAGGCTCTGCACGCCGGAGACTGGAGCGGTTTTGTTGACGAAGAACGGAAACGTCATCTCGATATGGCCTGATTCGGCCTCCAGACGATCCGCTACTTCGTGCAGCATTTGCTTGAATGAGTCGATTGTGATTTCTCTTTCATGCTCATTGAGAATGGCCACGAAACGTGACATGTGCGTGCCTTTGAAATGATGGGGCAGGCTGACATACATGTTGAATTCGGCCACCGTATGCTGATCTTCCCCATCGCGGGCAGCGATCCTCACGGGATGACGGATGCCTTTGATGCCCACCTTGTCGATCGGGATTTCACGGCTGTCTGCGGCGCCCTGGACATCGGGCATGTCGTTGCTGGTTGATGACATGGTAATTCTCGGTCTGGAGAATGTGCTTCAGTCGCGAGTATATCGGACGCGAGCGCGCTCAGTCTCCCACAGTGTGATGGCGCTGACTTTTACGGTGTCGGAATCGAGTGCTTGTGACAGCTCCCCGAAAAACCAGGCAGCAATGTTCTCAGCGGTTGGGTTGATCTCGGTGAACGGTTCGATGTCGTTGAGATAACGGTGATCCAGCCTGCCGGCGATTTCCCGGGTTGCCTGTTTGATCTTTTTGAAATCGATGGCCATCCCAGACTCATCGAGCTGGCTCGCTTCGACTTCTGCTTCCACTTTCCAATTGTGCCCGTGCATGCGGCTGCAAGCGCCGGGGTAGTTCCGCAGCGTATGTGCCGATGCGAAGTCGGTATGAATCGTAAGGGTATATTTTGCAGGCATTTTGAGGGTGACTTACGTGTCAGCGCGATGCTATCCGAGGCGCATCCCGATTGCAATTTTCCCCAGGGAAATGCGCGCGTGCCGCGGCGACGATCTGGTTGGCGTCCAGTCCAGCCTCGCTGAGCAATTCTTCACGTGAACCGTGTTCCTGGAAGCGGTCGGGCAGGCCCAGGTTGAGCACCGGAATGGTAATGCCGATGCGCTGCAGATATTCGTTGACAGCGCTGCCTGCCCCACCGGCGACAACCCCGTCTTCAACCGTGATGAACCCCTGGTGGGTCTCTGCCATACGGCGGATGAGCGCCTCATCCAGTGGTTTGACAAAGCGCATGTTGATAACCGAGGCATCCAGCGCTTCGGCTGCCTTGATACAGGGTTGCAGCAAGGTGCCAAATGACAGAATGGCTAAGCATTGGCCTTTTCGAACCTGCGCCGCCTTGCCTACAGGAAGGCCGGTCAGGTCGTTGCCGGGTTCCACGCCCGTACCGGCGCCACGTGGGTATCGTACAGCCGCTGGCGTATCCATCTGGAAGCCGGTCGACAGCATGCGGCGGCATTCCCGCTCGTCGGCGGGCGCCATAATGGTCAGGTTCGGTATGCAGCGTAGAAATGCCAGATCGAATGCGCCGGCGTGTGTCGGTCCATCGGGACCCACTACACCGGCACGGTCGATGGCAAACAAAACGGGCAGGTTCTGAATGGCAACATCGTGAATCAGTTGATCGTAGCCGCGCTGCAGGAAGGTCGAATAAATCGCCACCACCGGTTTCATACCCTCGCAAGCCATTCCGGCCGCCAGCGTCACGGCATGTTGTTCGGCAATGGCGACATCGAAATACCGGTCGGGGAACCGCTCTGAAAAAGCAACCAGTCCCGAGCCTTCGCGCATGGCGGGCGTGATCCCCAGCAAGCGCGGGTCGGCACTTGCCTGGTCACAGAGCCAGTCACTGAACACATCGGTATAGGTTTTGGCGGACTGTGACGATGGCGGCAGCCCTTTGCCGGGGTCGAAACGTCCCACGCCATGATAACGAACCGGTTCATTTTCTGCATGATCATAGCCTTTTCCCTTGCGGGTGACGGCATGCAGCAGTACCGGTCCACGCATGTCACGCACATTGCGCAACGTTTTGATGAGCGTGTGCAAGTCGTGTCCATCGACCGGGCCGATATAGTTGAAACCCAGTTCCTCGAACAGGGTGCCGGGAGTCACCATGCCCTTCACATGTTCTTCCGCCTTGCGAGCCAGTTGCTCGACCGGTGGAAGGTGACGCAGGAACCGTTTGCCCTCTTCCCGCATCGTGGTATAGAGGTGGGATGACAGCACCCGGCTCATGTAATTGGAAAGACCCCCCACATTGGGGGAGATGGACATGTCATTGTCGTTGAGGATGACCAGCAGATCCTCCCCGATGTCCCCGGCATGATTGAGTGCCTCGAACGCCATGCCAGCCGTCATTGCGCCATCGCCAATGACCGCGACAATCTTGCGGGGATTGCCTTGAAGACGGCTCGCAATCGCCATACCCAGTGCGGCGCTGATCGAAGTGCTCGAATGACCGACGCCAAAATCGTCATACTCGCTTTCGCTGCGCTTGGGAAAACCCGCCAGGCCGCCTTGCTGACGGATGGTATGCATCCGCTCACGCCGCCCGGTCAGCACCTTGTGGGGATAGCATTGATGGCCGACATCCCAGATCAGGCGGTCTGAAGGGGTGTTGAAGACATAATGCAACGCAATCGTCAGTTCCGTGACACCGAGCCCCGACGCCAGGTGCCCCCCGGTCTGAGAGACGGACTCCAGAATGAACTGCCTCAACTCGTCCGCCAGCCGCTGCAACTGACTTTCGGGCAGTTGGCGAAGCTCGTCCGGTGAAGAAATACGTTCTAGAAGCGGGTAGTTCAAGGTTGCGGCCATATTGCAGGAAGCCCGTAGTATCGGACGCCCGGGGTGTGAATACAAGTTGTCCGGCAGAGGCAAGGCTGTGATACAGGTTTTGCGCTGACCGCAACGTCTTGAACCCAGCTCTCGTCCTAGTGTACGCCCAGCAACCAGCGACAGACTGACATGGTTGAATGGCTGCATCCGGCAATCGCACACATCCAACCGAGAGGCGCCGGCAGTCAATCATGGAGGATAGACAATGAACCCGAATGCTTCAGTGAGGACAAAGAGGATCGCTGTCAGAAGCGCATGGCTGGCAGCCCTACTGCTCACGGAAAGCCTGTTCGCGGCAGACAGTGGGGTGACGCCCCCTAGCGTCCCGACGTTGACGCTCCCCGAGCGCTTTGGCCAGGCATTGGAACAGGCCGCCGCAGCAGGTACTGCCGTCGATATATCCAGCGCGTTGACCGGAGTGAATGGTTTGGCCAGCGGTTCGATCAATCACGTACAAGGCGATGTCAGCCTCTCGAACACCCCTCAAGCCCTGCAACAGGATCAGCTCACCCAGGTTATCGCCAGCAGCCAGATGAGCGCCAGCGTCGTCAACAATTCGACCACCATCGGCGTGGCGGATAGCGGCTACCGTGCAACCAATACGCTCGGCGCCGCATTCGCCAGCCACCAAGGGGCAGTCACGGTCAGCCAGTCCGCAGGCATCTCCAACACGATATCCCAGGCCATCACCTTTCAGGTTGGGCTAGACCTCAACGCGCCCTCACCCTCGGCTCAGTGACAAAGTAGCTGTCATACCGTTCTTAGAAGTGGGTGGTATTTACATCCTGCCACACAGAAGCCTGGTTTTCGGGAGATTTTGGTCAGCAACGAGTATATACTTGTCGGCCGCGATGTTGCCTCGTTGATAGAACGCGTTCCTGTGTTTGGATTTTGACGAAAACCCACCCATACGGTAAAGGATGACTTCGACAACGAAAACGACGTTTTTCGCGCTGGTTCGAGATCTGTTCGAATACCGCCAGCTACTGACCCAGATGATCCGCCGAGAGATTATCGGGCGTTATCGGGGGTCAGTGCTCGGGCTGGCCTGGTCCTTTTTCAATCCCTTGCTGATGTTACTGGTCTACACCTTCGTTTTTTCGGTGGTGTTCAAGGCGCGCTGGGGATTGCCCGAGGATCAGGGGAAGGTCAGTTATGCGACGATCCTGTTCACAGGAATGATCGTGCATGGGCTGTTTGCCGAGTGTATCAATCGAGCACCAGGACTGGTTTTGGCAAACCCAAGTTATGTCAAGAAGGTGGTATTCCCCCTGCAAATATTGCCGTGGGTCAGCATGGGGGCCGCGTTCTTCCATGCAATGGTCAGTGTGCTGATCCTTGTTATCGCTATTTTGTTTCTCAACGGATCGTTATCGATCACAGTCATCTTTTTGCCACTGGTCCTTTTTCCGCTCATTGTCGCAACCATGGGAGTAAGCTGGTTTCTGGCATCGACCGGTGTGTATTTGCGTGATATTGGCCAAACGGTTGGATTACTGACAACAATACTGTTGTTTCTTTCTCCAGTATTCTTTCCTGTGTCAGCGTTGCCGCCCAGATTCCAGACCATCATGATGTTGAACCCGCTGACATTTATCATTGAGCAGTCACGGAATGTCCTGCTTTGGGGTAAGGGCCCTGACTGGATCGGGCTGTTCGTCTACACACTATTGAGTGCTGGGGTCGCTTGGGCGGGATACTACTGGTTCCAGAAGACGCGCAAGGGTTTTGCTGATGTCTTGTGAGACCGACATGGCGGTCAAGGTGAACCATGTCGGCAAAACCTACCAGCTCTACCACACACCAAAAGACCGGATCAAGCAGATGCTGTTGCCCCGGTTGCAACGCCGGCTGGGGCGAGAGGCCCGCCAGTACTACACGCAGCATCACGCGCTACGCGATGTCAGTTTCTCGCTGCAAAAAGGGGAAACATTGGGTGTAATTGGACGAAATGGCGCGGGCAAGTCAACCTTGCTGCAAATCATCAGTGGAACCTTGCAGCCAACTTCGGGCGAGGTTATCGTCAATGGCAGGATCGCTGCATTGCTCGAGTTGGGCGCGGGTTTCAATGCCGAATTCAGCGGACGTGAGAACATCTTTCTTTATGGAGCGATCCTCGGGCTGGAAGGAAATGAAATCGAAGCACGCTATGATGAAATCGTCGAATTTGCGGCTATAGGTGATTTTATAGAACAGCCGGTGAAAACCTATTCCAGCGGTATGTTTGTACGACTGGCCTTTGCAGTCGCGGCCTGCCTGGAGCCGGATATCCTGATCGTCGATGAAGCCTTGGCGGTTGGAGATGTCAAGTTTCAGGCCAAATGTTTTCGACGGTTTGAAGAGCTGATCTCCCGAGGTGTAACGATCCTGTTCGTCACTCATTCCACGGAACAGATCGTGCGCCATTGTGACCGGGCCATTCTCTTGCATGACGGTACGGTGGTACACGATGGTGATCCCAGAGAAGTCTCCAATCGCTATATGGATCTGATGTTTGGAGTCGAAGCACCGGACCTTGCACATGATACGGAGACTACCAATGGGATCGAAGCGAGCAATTCACCTGAAGCAGTACTGCTTGGGCGATTCGAAGAAAGGCCAGGGTATAACCCTTCGGAGTACCGTTGGGGCGATCGGTTGGCTTCGATTCGCGATTTTCATATATCGCAAGATGGGTCAGCGCATACGGTATTACTCGAATCCGGCAAGCCAGTCATCGTCCGGGCCAAAGTCGATTTTTCAAAGACCGTGGAGGATCCGATATTCGGCCTTGCCATCAAGACACCTGATGGTGTGATGGTTTATGCATCCAACTCTCGAGATCAGAAGAGTGGACCACTCAAACGTTTGGTCAAGGCTGGTGAATCTCTCATCATCAAATATACATTCGACAACCGACTGGTGGCGGGTGACTACCTCCTTTCGCTCGGAGTAGCACGAGATGAGGGGGGGCAGATTGTGCCAATGGATCGTCGCTTCGATTCCATTCATGTCGAAGTCAGTAATCCAGACCGAATGGGAGGACTGGCAGATTTCGAATTGAGAGTATGCCTAGAGTGTTGACGATGAAAACATTTGATGACAAGTGCTCGTCTATTTGGATAGATGTCACTTTCTGCTCGCGTTGGGCTGCAGTGGAATATGGCTGTTCGTGTTCATGGTGGAGGCATTCAGAGACTGTATGGATGGGTAGGGTTTGTTCTGAAAAAAACGAGGGGGATGGGCGTGTCCTCTGATGTCGCTATCGAGGTGTCTCGACTGAGCAAGTCCTATCAAATTTATAATCGACCTGGTGATCGTTTCAAGCAGATGGTGCTTCCACGGATTCGCCGTTTGTTTTCCAGGAAAGCGAAAAACTATTTTACCGAATTTCAGGCACTGAAGGACATTTCGTTTTGTGTCGAGCGAGGAGAAGCAGTCGGCATTCTGGGGCGTAACGGTAGTGGGAAGTCGACCTTGCTGCAGATTATTGCAGGTACATTGTCGCCGACCTCAGGGAACGTAGTTGCTAATGGTAGACTGACAGCCTTGCTCGAGCTTGGCTCGGGGTTCAACCCAGAGTTCTCAGGAAGGGAAAACGTTTATATGAACGGTGTCATTCTTGGTTTGACCAAAGAGGAGATCGATCAGAAATTTGAGGAAATCGTTGATTTCGCTGATATTGGTGAACATATCGATCAGCCTGTCAAGACATACTCGAGCGGAATGGTAGTGAGGCTGGCATTTGCTGTTCAGGCTTGTGTTGATCCACAGATTCTCATTGTTGATGAAGCATTGTCGGTCGGTGATGAGAAATTTCAGAGAAAATGCTTTGACTACATCGAACGATTACGTCGTGATGGTTGCTCCATATTGCTGGTCACCCATTCGACTGCCACGGTAGAAAAGTTCTGTCAAAGAGGCGTGCTACTGCATCATGGTGAAGTTCGGGCTATTGGTTCAGCAAAAGATGTGGTGGATCAATATCACGCCTTGCTTTACGCAGATGAGCGGGCTGCCATGGATGCGTTGGAGCGGAGCCATGTAAGTGGTGGGGACAACCCGTTGGTTAATCCAAAAACAAGTAGAGAGGCAGTGGGTAGAAAACCAAATCCGTCGGATTTGAGGAAGGCAGCTTCCATTGAATATTGGGAGGTGCTGGATGAGGACGGTAACGGTTGTGCAGCTTTCCAGGCCGGAGATCAGGTGATACTACGGATGATGGTGAGGCTTTTTTGCGATATTCCTGAGCTGCAAGCGGGCTTTCTGTTACGTACGATCGAGGGTGTATCGGTGTTTGGTACCAGCACCCTATACCGGGATCGAAATATTAAGGATGTTCATGCGGGTGAGAAATATCGATTCGATTTCAAGGTTCAACTGAATCTGTCTCCTGGAAGTTATTTTGTGACGTTTGCAGTGGCTCAGGCCATATCAGAGGCAGATATGAGATACCTGGACCGGAAAGCGGATGCTTTGATCATAAAAGTTACACAGATCCGGGTTGAAGGTACAGGAATTTGTGTGTTGCCAACATCAATTAGTGTGCATCGAGAGAGTCAGGCGTGAAATCGATACTGATAGTTACCGAACAATACACGATTGGTGGTTTGGAAACCCACATAAGAGGTGAGCTCAAATACTTGCTTCGGCACGGAGATGTCATTCATTTTGTTGTCGGCGAGCAGTTCGACAGAAGGTTATTACCTCCGGGTATTTCAAGTTTTACACGGGTACGATTTGAGGCGAAATCCACTGTTAAAGGGTTATTGTCCAGTGTTGATCAAATCAGGAAAGTTATCCGGCAGTATGACATCGATCTCGTTCATGTTCACCCTTTTTCCTCCATCGTGCCGGCTTGTCTTGCTTCAGCGCTTGAGTCCGTACCTTATATAATCACTTTGCACGGTCCGGCATCGTTAGCGGTTTATAACGATATCGAATTATTCCTGCTCCACTCAATTATCATGCCTTCTGCGGCACGCGTTGTCGTAGTGTCCTCTGAAATTGAGCGACTGGTGCAGCCTTTCGTGCCCCAAGAACGCCTTTATTTGCTCCCAAACGGTGTGGATCTGGAAGAGATCAAGCAAAGAGGAAAGGCCATTGAGGAGAATAAAGATTGGTGGCTTGTGGTCAGCAGGATTGATGAGCTCAAGTTGAAGGGTATACATGACTTCATATCGAAGGCTGGCATTTGCGGTTTGTCATCTGTTGCGATCGTGGGTGACGGCCCGGCAAGAGGTGAGCTGGAGTCCAGACTCAAATCAGAGCGGGGCGTACCCCAAGTTAAATTTTTAGGTGCAAGAACAGATATACCTGAACTCATGCATGCCAGTCGTGGTGTTGCAGGTATGGGACGGGTATTGCTCGAGGGGTTGGCGAGTGGTAAACCCGTTGTCTTGGTGGGATATGATGGTGTCAAGGGGCTGGTCGATCGGTCACTCGTGGAGCGAGCAGCTGAGGCCAATTTTTCCGGGCGTGGCTTACCAGTTATAAGTGACTCAACATTTTGTTCCCAATATCGACAATGGAAGTTCGAATCGCTGTACGGTTTCTTAAGGGATCACTATAACGAGCCAGATTTGTGGGCCAATTTCCGCGATGATATAGAAAACCTGTCTATAGAGCCTCGAGACGTGATGGTAGCAATATATCATCAACTCGCCGCACATTCAGATGTGCTGGGGGGTGAGTTGATCCAAGAATCTCCCGGTGTGTTTTCTATATTAGAGGATGTCGTGGTTAGTGGCCAGTTATTCGATGAGAGGGCGGTCGCTCGCATCTCTTTGTTATCACAAAGAAAAATAGTAAATGAGACATTTCGTCTTTCCGAGTTGGTGGAGAGGCAGCTTGTTACTCTGGACAATAGAATCGGAGCGTTGAGAAAAGAGCTCGATCTTAAAACGACTGAACTTGATGCCATAAAAAATCAACTGGAACAATCCAGAAACGAGAATGCTGATATCAAAATGTATCAAGAGGCATTGCTGAGGGAAAATAAAATGATGAGGCGATCGTTCTCTTGGAGGGTTACATGGCCGTTCCGTGGGTTGGGTTATTTCGTAAAGGATCCTGTCAATGTCTCATATGCTGGGATGAGGGCTGCCTATTGGGCACTTCCGTCCCGACTCAGGCGATCATTACATGGGGTACGGCATAGAACAATACGTTGGGCACATCGGTTGGGGGTGCGCTCCGGGCAGGTTGCTGTTTCCCAAGCCGGTGATATCAGTTGGGATAAATTTTCAGATATCGTATTGAGCAATCGTGCAAAATTTCGGGGTATATATATTATCTATTCCACCATTGCTTGGCATTCATCTCTGTACCAGCGTCCCCAGCATATGGCAATGGCTATGTCCCGATTGGGATACCTCGTTATATATAAGACACCACGATTGGGTGGTGATATGGTCAATGGTTTCAGGAAGATCGATGAGCAGTTGTGGATCACCGCGGATGACAGGGTCGATAGGATCCAAGATGCTATACGTTCGATCTATTCCACTGATAGCGTCATCGAGATAGATCGCATCGATAGTTTCCCTTCGGGCTGCTTGGTCTATGAGTATATTGACCATATTGATCCGCAGATTAGTGGTGATACCGAGAATATCCGTCGCCTTGAGCGTCTGAAAACTTATGCATTGAATGGTCATGCAGACCTTGTGATTGCTTCGGCACAGGCCCTGTATGACGAGGTGGCTGGTTTGGTGCAGACAGAGCACGTCGCACTGGTTCCCAACGGTGTAGATACGCGCCATTACCGAGATCCGGAACTACGGTTGCGAGAGTTGCCTGCAAATCTTGCTATGTTTTCCAATAAATATCCACTTATCGTTGGATATTTTGGCGCCTTGGCACCCTGGTTGTGGTATGACATGTTGCGGTCGTTGATTGCTCAGAGAACTGATCTGGGCTTTGTTTTTATCGGCCCCGACTATTACGAAGGCGCATCCCAGCTTCCTGACTCTGAAAACCTGCTGTATCTCGGGTCCGTGGATTACTCTGTTCTTCCTGCATATGCGCGTGTCTTCGATGTATGTTTGATTCCCTTTTCGCCAGGTGAAGTGGCACAGACAACTTCACCGCTCAAACTGTTCGAATATTTCGCACTGGAAAAGCCCGTGGTAGTGACATCTGACATGCGTGAGTGCGTTCAGTATGAGGCAGTTTTTCATGGAAAATCTACAGCTGAGATTAGTGCGGCACTGGATAAAGCGATATCGGTCAAGGATGATTCTAAATATCGCACGGATCTTCATCAACTGGCGGATGAGAATGATTGGGATGAACGCGCTCGCCGATATGATTGCGCACTCCGCCTGATTGGGTCACAAGCGGAATGACTTCAATACGAAACGGTGGACGGGGAAAGGATGGAAACGCTTGCGCAAGTCAAATGATTTATCTGTCCCCAGTACCCTGGTCCAGTTATGCGCAGCGTCCTCATCATTTTGTGCGTTGGTATCACAAGCGATTTGGTGGCTGTGTGTATTGGCTCGAACCGTATGGAACTCGTTTGCCGAACTTTGGTGATCTGAGACGGAATTCTCAAATGGTGCTGGAGAGTAACGCCTGTCCTCCATGGTTACAGCGTATTCCAGTCTCCGCAGTGCCAGTAGAACCGTTACCCGGAGTTCGTGCTGTAAACCTTGTGTTGTGGCAGGATATCCTGAGTCGGCTAGGGAAAATTTCTGGTAAGACCGACACACTGGTAGTTATTGGAAAGCCTTCACGTCTTGCATTGGCAGTGCTTGAAAATCTCAGCCATTGTCCTTCACTGTATGACGCGATGGACGATTTTCCGCAGTTCTATGCCGGGTTATCGCGGCGGGTGATGGCGTATCACGAAAGACAGGTGCTAAGTCGAGTGCATCATGTCTGGGTTTCAAGTTCATGGTTAGGAATACGAGTGTCCGGAGTAAGAACTGAGGCGGAACTGGTCATGAATGGATTAGATGTCAGCACCTTTCCTTCGCCAGAGGCACGTCCAATGATTACCGGAGCGCGAGTATTTGGATATGTGGGGGCTATTGGTAAATGGTTCGATTGGCAGTGGCTGATCGAGCTGGCCCGCTATCGCCCTGATGATACGATTCGATTGATCGGGCCGAGGCATACTTCCGTACCAAGGAAACTGCCCGATAATGTCGAGTTGTTGCCTCCCTGTGATCATTCTGTCGCGGTACAGCGAATGCAGGAATTTGACGTTGGCTTGATTCCATTTAGGCGTACCGAGCTGACCCGCTCAGTTGACCCAATCAAGTACTACGAATATCGGGCGCTGGGACTGCCTGTGCTGTCTACCGGATTCGGCGAGATTCCCCATCACGCTCTTGATGATCCCGGTGTGGTGATTGTTGATCGTAGAGAACAACTACCACTGGCACTCGAACGTATCTGTAACCATCAGGATTCCGCCTCTCGGATATTGCGATTTCGCAGACAAAATGACTGGGGCTCCCGTTTCGACTCGGCGCGTTTCATTCGATGCGTATGGTGATGAGAAAAGAGAGGGGTAGCGAAGATGAAGAGAATAAAGAAGCTTCGGGTGTCATTCCTGTTCTTTGTGCTTTCCTATCTCAGCCTGGTTGTCTTGGGATGGTATCTGGATGAGGATGTGGCAGGAGAGTGGGGGGGCTGGGGGCGTGTCGCAGGTGCAATAGTCTCCGCAGCCCTGCTTTGGTATCCGCTCTATCTGGCTTCTGTTAACCGTATTCTGCTGGCACTCGTTTCGGGTTTCATGACATTGCTGATTACGGTAAAGATTTACTATACCCAGATATTGGGTGTGCACATAGAGCCTACGGTGTTCGAAGGTATGTTCGACACCAGTCCAGAAGAGATGGCGCGTTTGGGATCCTACAAGCCACTGTTATTATTCTTGGTGTTCTTTTTCTATGTCATAATCATTCTGGAATTTGGTTGGTTGAGGTCTCATCCTTTAAAACGTCGTTTATTGTTTCATACCGCAAAATTGTCTGGTATTACGGTGCTCGTGGTCGCCATATTGGTCGGTAGTGGCATCAGCGTGTGGAGTGCCACGAATTTGCTCGAATCGATTTTCCCATTAGACTTTCTGCAAAACTTTTATACAGCAGTTTCGGCACGATATCGTTTATATTTGGCTAATCGTGATCGAGAATCCTTATTGGGTAGGTACGAATTTATACGGAAGGAATCTGATCCGGTAACTGTGGTCGTCGTGCGAGGTGAGTCTTTAAGAGCACGTTCGTTCCCGATCAATGATGCGAGATTTCCCAAGGATCTACGTTTGTCCGGGATCAACAATACTGTTTATCTCAACAACGTTTTTTCCTATGCCAACTATACCCAGGCAGCAGTTCCATGGATGCTGGTCCGAAGTATCGATGATCATTTGTTGAATGAAAAATCGTTTATTTCCGTAGTCCGGGGGAAAGGTTTTGATACCACTTGGCTTGGGTGTGATAGTTCAAACGTTGCCGGTTTCGCAGTTCCCATTGTGAATTTTTCTTTCGAGGCTCACAGGTCTCTTTTTACAGGTAAATTGAACGACTGGCTGAAACAGCATGACTCAGATGAATTGTCGATGTTAACAGGACCCCCATTCCATGATGATCGGCAATTCAAATATCTGCTTGCAACGTTGATGGAAGACAATCAACGTAATCGTTTTTTCTGGGTGGAAATGAATGGGTCCCATGTACCGTGGGCCGGATTCGATTCGGCATATCGTTACGCAGAGCCGATCTGTCACCAACCGTTGGATGAAGTACGCGCCTGTAGCGAACAGGCGGCAGTCAATGCTTACAATAGTACTGTTCTGGCCACGCAGCATCTGCTACGCCGCTTGATCGGGGTGCTCAAATCGAGGAATGCAGTCGTGATTTTTGCGTCCGATCATGGAGAAAGTACTGGTGAGGACGGTTTTTATGGCCATGGGTTCATGCTTCCGAAAGGGAGCCGGAGAATTCGGGATCAAATCAACCCCGCTTTTATGGTGTGGATGAGCGATCGTTTCAGGCAGAATTACCCTGAGCGGTTTATCGCCTTGATGAAGAATGCTGATGCTTATATGACTCATGATGTGATCTTTCATTCTGTTCTTGACTTGTTGGGTTTTGAGTCTGAGGTGATCGATAAGCGGCGCAGTATTTTTTCGGATTCGTTCGTTTCAAGGCAGCCATTCGTGGACGTTGAATATCAAGAAAAAGGAGTGGTTGTCGTCGATGAGGGATATGATCATTTGTTCCTTTCCGTTTCCAGTGATGTGCACGATACGTCTTTTAGTCTCGTGATGAAGTTTCGGGGGAAGGGAAACCCGATCCGGGTTTCCCTGGTGGCTGACAAGGGTCAATCCAAATGGCGTTATCGGTTACGTCAGTCGAATCAGCCTGCTGCACAGGGGGAGTTGGGGGCAGGTGAAAGTGCTTCAGTGGTGATTGGCTTGACCGACTCACGATCCTTGGAGTTGATATTGTTGCCTCAAGAGAGTGATGGCAGAGCAAGAGCAAAGTTTGATTTGACCGTGAGTCGGTTACCCGCTTCGAACCACGAAGCCAAGTGAGTTCAAGCCAGCTCCACCCTTGGCGCAGCCTCCCAGCCCTCGGCGCGGTATTCGGCGACTACGTCGGTATAGATGCCGCCGCGCACGTTGAACCTGCCGGTAACCCGCATGAAACGGGGTTGCGTGGCGCGTACCAGGTCGTCGAGAATGCGGTTGGTGACGGCTTCATGGAAGGCGCCCTCGTCACGGAATGACCACATGTAGAGCTTGAGTGATTTCAGTTCGACGCAACGCTGGTCGGCAATGTATTCGATCTCGAAGGTGGCGAAGTCGGGCTGTCCCGTCTTGGGGCACAGGCAGGTGAATTCCGGAATCCGGATTCGGATGGTAAAATCCCGTTCCGGATTCGGATTGTCGAAGGTTTCCAGGTCTTTCGAAGGCTTGGATGGCATGGCTTTTGGTCTGGATAACAAAATGTCTGACGGCCTGTAGGGCTGGCAGGCCGACAAATTATATCAACTCAAAGGAGTTATCAACGCGCCGGCAGCGTTTTATCCGGCTGCGATTCCGGTTTCATGCAGCTACAGAAAATCAAACTGGCGGGGTTCAAGTCTTTTGTTGATCCCACCACCTTGCATCTGCCGTCGCGGTTGATTGGCATTGTCGGTCCCAACGGTTGCGGCAAGTCCAATACCATCGATGCTGTGCGCTGGGTGATGGGCGAGTCTTCCGCCAAGCATTTGCGCGGCGATTCGATGGAGGATGTGATCTTCAACGGCTCCAGTGCCCGCAAGCCGGTGGGCAAGGCATCCATCGAGTTGGTCTTCGACAACAGTGATGGCAGCGCCGGCGGCGAATACGCCAAATACAATCAGATCTCCATCCGCCGTGAAGTAACCCGCGACGGCCAGTCGCAATACTTTCTCAACAACACCCGTTGCCGCCGTCGGGATATCACCGACCTGTTTCTGGGTACCGGGCTTGGGCCTCGCAGCTACGCCATCATCGAGCAGGGCACCATATCCCGCCTGATCGAGGCCAAACCTCAGGATTTGCGTGTATTTCTCGAGGAGGCGGCCGGCATTTCGCGCTACAAGGAACGTCGTCGTGAGACCGAGAACCGGATGCGTCACACGCGTGAAAACCTCGACCGGCTCAATGACCTGCGTGATGAAATCACCAAGCAACTGGCACATCTGGAACGTCAGTCGAAGGCGGCGGAGAAATACAAGGTCTTCAAGCAAGATGAACGGCGGCTGCGATCACAGTTGCTGGTGCTCAGGTTGCAGGCGCTGGAGCAACAGCTGAACAGTCAGGAAGCCACCATCCGCGAGCGGGAAACGCAGTTGGAAAAGACGCTGGCCGATGTTCGGCGTTGCGAGGCGGAGATCGAATCGTTGCGTCAAAAGCGCAGCGAAGCCAGCGAGTCGTTCAACAGCGTGCAGGCTGCATTCTACCAGGTTGGTGGAGAGATCAGCAGGGTTGAACAAAGCATCCGCCACCATCGTGAACTGCTCGAACGGCGCCGTGAGGAGCAGCATGAAGCCGAGCAGGCCATTGCCCAGGCGCGCAGCGATATCGAGCGAGACGAAGCGACATTGGCCGAACTGACCGAGCAGATCGCGTCGCTGGAGCCTGCCGTGGCTGCCGGAGAGCAGGATCTGGAACAAGCGCGCCGGCACCTGACCGAGGCCGAACAGGCCATGAGTGATTGGCAGCAGCGCTGGGAGGCGTTCAACCAGCGAGCAGCCGGGCCGGCGCAGCAGGCGCAGGTCGAGCGGGCCCGGATGGAACAACTCGAGCGCCAGATTCAGCAACACCAGACACGTCTGCAACGCCTGGCCGACGAGCAGCAGCGCATCGACACCAATGCGCTCGACAGTGAGATCGCACAATTGGCAACGGCCGTGGCGGCACAGGAACAACAGCAGCGTCAGACCACCGAAACCCTGGCGGCGACCCATGAAGCAGTCGAGCAGCGGCGCCAAGCCATTCGCCAGACTGCGGACCAGCTCAACACGCTCCAGCAACAGGCGCAGCAGGCGCGGGGGCGGTTGTCATCGCTGGAAGCGCTGCAACAGGCCGCGTTAGGCAAGGATCGCAACGCGTTGCAGCAGTGGCTCGAGCAAGCCGGGCTTGCTCGAGCGCCGCGTTTGGCAGAACGTATCGTTGTCGAGCCTCGCTGGTCCAAAGCGGTCGAAGCCGTTTTGGGTGATCTGCTCGAAGCCGTCGAGGTCGATAGTCTCCAGGCCGCGCAGCCCCAGTGGCGCGACCTCGATGCCCAGCGTCTCACGCTGTATGAAAATTCAGTCACTACAACAGCGGCGGATGGCACCCTCGCAGCCCAGGCGGAGGTACCGGCGGGTCTGAGTGGGCTGCTTGGCAAAATTCGCCTGGCGGAAGACATTCCACAGGCCCTGTCCCTGCGTGCCTCACTGGCTGAAGATGAGTCGGTCGTCACACCTGAAGGCTACTGGCTGGGCAAACACTGGCTCAAGATTCCGGGCCAGGAGGATGAGCATGCCGGCGTACTGGCCCGCAGACAGGAAATCGACCAGTTGCAACAGCAATTGCAGGCGTTCGACCAGCAGACGGCCAAGCTCAGGCAACAACTCGATGCCGATCGGGCGGAACTGGCGCGGCTGGAAAAACAGCGGGATGAAGCGCAGCACACCGCCAACCAGGCACATCGCGAGTTCAGCACCCTCAACGCCCGGTTGGAACAGCATCATGCCCGGCTGGAACAGTCACATCAGCGCCTGGCCCGCCTGCGCGAAGAACAGGAAGAACTGACCCAGCAACTCGAGCAGGCGCGTCAAGCCCATCAGCAGGCCACCGAGGCGCGCAACGCCGCTGTCAGCGAGGCCGAAAAACTCCAACAGGAGCGCAGCCGCTTCGACGAAGAACGCGAAACCCGACAGCGTGCACTGTCCGAAGCCCGTCAGGCGCTGGAAACCGTCCGCAGCGCAGTGCATGAAAAGCAACTCAAGCTGCAATCGCTGAAAACCGCCCGTGAATCGACGCACAACAATCTGGCGCGCATGAAACAGCAGCAACAGCGGCTCAGCGACAAACTGGCGACACTGGAGAACACCCTGGCGGACGGCGAATCCCCGCTGGCGGCTCTGACGGAACAACTGGAAAGCCTGCTGGCGCAGAAAGTCACCCGCGATCAGGCGATGAGTGCCGCGCGGGATGCATTACAGGCGGTCGATAACCAGATTACCGAACAGGAAAAACAGCGCCAGCAGAACGAACAACAGTACAACGAATCACGTCAGAAACTGGAAAACCTGCGCCTGGCTGCCCAGGAACTGAAGGTTCGGGCCCGCACCCTGGAAGAACAGCTTGCTGCCATGGAGCTATCCCGCGAAACGGTCGAGGCAGGCATCGAAGAGGGCGCAGCCATCGACGCCCACGAAGAAGAACTGGAACGGCTCGAACGCCGAATCCAGCGGCTCGGCCCCATCAATCTGGCCGCCATCGACGAGTTTCAGGAACAGAGCGAGCGCAAACAACATCTCGACAGCCAGTTCGAGGATCTGACCCAGGCGCTGGCAACCCTCGAATCGGCCATCGGCAAGATCGACCGCGAGACCCGCGAGCGTTTCAAGGACACCTTCGACAAGGTCAACAAGTCATTGCAGGAAAAGTTTCCCAAGCTGTTCGGAGGTGGCTATGCCCACCTCGAAATGACCGAGGACGACCTGCTCACCACCGGTGTCAACGTCATGGCGCGGCCGCCGGGCAAGCGCGTAGCGAACATCCATTTACTGTCAGGCGGTGAGAAGGCCCTGACCGCCGTGGCGCTGGTATTCTCCATCTTCGAGCTGAATCCGGCGCCGTTCTGCATGCTCGACGAAGTCGATGCGCCGCTCGATGACGCCAACGTTGGCCGTTTCTGCGACCTGGTGGCGGAAATGTCCGAGAATGTGCAATTCATATTTATCACCCATAATAAGATTACAATGGAACTGGCCCACCAGTTGATCGGCGTCACCATGCGCGAACCCGGTGTCTCGCGGCTGGTGGATGTCGACGTTGACGAAGCAGCGATGATGGCGGCCAGCTGAGCAAACCGTGAGAACGAGATCATGAGTGAACTGAGACTGTATCTGTTGGCGATCGGCATCCTGATCCTGCTGGCAATCTACTTCTTTGGCCGCAAACGGCACGTCGAGAGTTCTCACGACGTTTTTGCCGACAGTGAGCACGAGGCCGCCGACGATGCACTGATGCCCACCCGGCGCGTGCCGTCGATGGAAAACCCCGGACTGTTCAGCAGCGCCAAGGCGCAAGATCCGGCAGCCCGGCAGGAACCCAGGCTCAACGACTGGGACGACCCCACCGAAGAGACCGACGCCTTGCCCGAGCCAGTCGAACTGACCGACCGCGTCAGCAAGGACGAGTTGCTCGAAGAGTTCGATGAGGAACTGCCACCATTGGCAGCCAGCCGGCAAGAGGACGAACCCGAATCCGAACCGGAAAGCGCCTCTCAACAGGCATCGGCTGCCTCCGAAGCGTCGCCGGCTGCTGCGGACGAAGAAGAAAAACCCGCCCCCATCTTCGTCATGTACGTGGTCGCACGGCAGGACAAACCCATTATTGGCGCCCAAGCGGTCAAGGCATTTCACATCCACAAACTGCGGTTTGGCAAAATGGACATTTTTCACCGCCAGATCGGTACCGGCGAGCAAGCGAAGACCCTGTTCAGCGTTGCCAATATGCTCAAACCCGGCACCCTGGTGCCCGACGAGATTTCCAACCGCGAACTCAAGGGCCTGAGCCTGTTCATGAACACCGAAGGCATGAGCGACCCACGCGGTGCTTATGACGACATGCTGCATGTCGCCCAGCAACTCGCCTATACCCTCGAGGCCGATCTGCGTGACAGCAGTTTCCAGCCGCTGACGTCGGAGAAGATCGCCGAGCAGCGCCAAATGCTGCGTGAGCTGAAAGCATGACCGATACCGACCCGCAGGCCAGAATCGAAGCACTGCGTCGGCAGATCGAATACCACAACTACCGCTATTACGTCCTCGACGATCCCGAGATTCCGGATGCGGAATACGACCGCCTGATGCGGGAACTGGAGGCGCTGGAAGCTGAGCACCCGGAATGGGTCACGCCCACTTCGCCTACCCAACGGGTTGGCGCCAAACCACTCGACCGCTTTGCCGAAGTCCACCATGAAATCCCCATGTTGTCGCTGGCCAACGCCTTCTCGCGCGAAGAAGTGCTGGCTTTCGACCAACGCCTGCATCACCTGGCCGGCACCGATGAACCGTTCGACTATGTCGCCGAGCCCAAACTCGACGGCCTCGCCGTCAGCCTGCTCTATGAAAAGGGAGAACTCGTTCAGGCCGCCACCCGCGGTGACGGCGAGACGGGCGAAGATGTCACCCAAAACGTTCGCACCATCGACTGCATACCGCTACGCCTGCTCGGTGAACGCTTGCCCGACAGATTGGAGGTACGCGGTGAAGTCTACATGCCCAAGGCCGGGTTCGAAGCGCTCAATCGCGAGATGCAAAAGCAGGGTGGCAAACTGTTCGCCAACCCCCGCAATGCCGCAGCGGGCAGCCTGCGGCAGCTCGATCCCCGGGTGACCGCCCGGCGCCCGCTGGCCATGTATTGCTATGCCCTGGGGCTTGCCGAAGGGCTCGAGATGCCGGCAACGCACTACGCGGTGCTGCAACAGATTCGGCAGTGGGGACTGCCTGTCTGCCCGGACATCGAGCAGGTCAAGGGTATTGAAGCCTGTCTGGCGTACTACGAGGCACTCGGCCAGCGTCGGGATGCCTTGCCCTACGAAATCGACGGTGTGGTCTACAAGATCGACTCACTGGCATTGCAAGCCCGTTTTGGCTTTGTGGCACGCGCACCACGCTGGGCCCTTGCCCACAAGTTTCCTGCTCAGGAAGAAATGACCGTGGTCGAAGCGATCGAATTCCAGGTGGGCCGCACCGGTGCATTGACGCCGGTGGCGCGTTTGAAGCCGGTATTCGTCGGTGGCGTGACCGTCAGCAATGCCACGCTCCACAACATGGACGAAATCGAACGCAAGGACGTGCGAGTGGGCGATACCGTCATCGTCCGGCGGGCCGGTGATGTCATCCCCGAGGTGGTCTCCGTGGTTTTGTCACGCCGGCCCAAAACGGCAACCAAAGTCGAATTGCCAGCTACCTGTCCGGTTTGCGGCTCCAAGGTCACCCGCGTGCCCGGCGAAGCGGTTGCCCGCTGCTCGGGCGGTCTGTTCTGCCCGGCGCAACGCAAGGAAGCGATCAAGCATTTTGCTTCGCGTCGTGCCATGGACATAGAAGGCCTGGGCGACAAGCGGGTGGACCAACTGATCGATGCCGGACTGGTCGAGCATGTCGATGACCTTTACAAACTCACCGTCGAGCAACTGGCCAGTCTCGACCGCATGGGCGAGAAATCCGCCCGCAACCTGGTGGCAGCGCTGGAGAAAAGCAAGCAGACCACATTGCGTCGTTTCGTCTATGCGCTGGGGATCCGCGAGGTGGGTGAGGCCACGGCGCGGCTGCTGGTTCAGCATTTCGGTACATTGGACAATCTCAGGCAAGCCACCATCGAGCAGCTCGAGGCGGTTCATGATGTCGGGCCCATCGTAGCCCGGTATGTCTACGACTTTTTCCGCCAGTCGCACAATCTCGAGGTAATCGACAACCTCATCCGCGCCGGCGTGCACTGGGAGGAATCGGAACCACGGGAAAACGAGCCCGCGCCACTGGAGGGCAAGACCTATGTGCTGACTGGCGCGTTGCAGCACATGACGCGCGACGAGGCTCGCGAACACCTGCAACGTCTTGGCGCCCGCGTGGCTGGCAGTGTGTCGAAAAAGACCACTGCGGTCATTGCCGGCGAAAAGGCGGGCTCCAAGCTCGACAAGGCGCGTCAGCTCGGAATCAGGATTCTCGATGAAAAAGCACTGCTGGCATTGCTCGAATCCAGCGGTGCTGAACAGCCCCATGATGAGGAGGATGACCAATGAAATGGCTGTTGTCTCTATTGCTGTTGTTGCCAATGGCTGTCCAGGCGGCGGACACCTCACAAGACCACTACAACCGAATCAGCTTGTCTGCTTCCGCAACCGGGCGGACTGACAATGACACCATGATCGCCACGCTGTATGCACAGGAAGAAGGACCTGAAGCGGCACTGCTGGCCGACCGGGTCAATCAGCGAATCCGCTGGGGTGTGGATCAGGTTCGGCAATACGACAAGATCAAGGTGCAGACGCTGGCCTACAACACCTATCCGATCTATCGGAAAGATCAGATCAGTGGCTGGCGCGTGCGTCAGTCCTTTCGTATCGAAAGCCAGAATATGGCGCTGGTCAGCAAGTTACTGGGCACGCTGCAATCGAAACTGGCGCTGGAAAATATCCATTTTTCCGTTTCCCCGGCACAACGCAATGCCGCACAGAACGAGTTGATCAGGCAAGCGTTGGCAGCTTTCGAAACACGCGCCAAACTGGTTGCCAGCGCGTTGCACCATGCCAAATACAAGATTGTCCGGCTCAATATCAATACCGCGGGTGGTGGCGGCTTTCAGCCGCAACCCAGGGTCATGATGAGTATGCGGGCAGACGTGGCGGATGGTGCGCCACCAGTGGTTCAGGCTGGCGAGTCGGTGCTGACGGTCAGTGTGAGTGGCGAGATCGAATTACAGTAATCCAGTTGCTTTGCAGGTCACGGCGCCCAGCCCGAATTTCTCACAAGATCACGGCTGCGGCCTCCCAATGCTGCTCGACGTCGTGTCGACTACGCCTGCGCGGCCCTCGGTCGCGCACGCCAGTCATCACACCACCTTGAGCGGCCTCGCTACACGACCCTGTTAGAAAAGAAAACGGCGGAACAAACTGGTTCCGCCGTTGTGGTAGCGCTTTGTAAGCCCAACGCCTGTTTAATCTCCGGATTACGATAATTCCCTGAAACTATCGAACGCATCCTCGGAATCTTGTGACAGAGCGATCTTTGCTGCTGCCTCAGGCGCTTCCAGCCTCGTTGTTGGCTGTCAGATGCTGTTATGCAATGCCCGTGCCGTTTTTATCTATTTCTCTATATCATGATGTTTTTATACAGGTTTTGGCGTGACTTCCTGATCACTGAAAGGCTTGGCGGGGCAGCAATCACAACCAGACTGTAAAGTGTGCTTTACAGCAGGATTACCGGTTTCCGAGAAAATAAAATTTAATCCCGTTAAACCAACAACTTATACGTTTCCGTCTCTCTGTCATCAAAGCCTTACACAAACTACCTCCAGCGCAGGGTCAAGCGCGGGGTCAGGCTTGCGTTATTGCGTTTTGGGATAACAAATGTGCGGTGAAAGTGGTACTCGTTGTCAAGTCCTAGTAGACTTCGCGCCCTGTATTTTGTAAGGCTGCCGTGCATGCTGGGCCAATTGTTGTCTAACTAGTTGGTTTTTCAGTGATTATTTGGATGGCGGCCGTAGCCGATAACCTGTACTGACACCGAGATGAAAAATGACTGACCTTTCGCACTATCGCAATATTGGCATATTTGCGCATGTTGATGCCGGCAAGACGACGACAACCGAGCGGATTCTGAATCTGACAGGAAAGACCCACAAGATCGGTGAGGTACATGATGGTGAGGCAACCACGGACTTCATGGAACAGGAGCGCGAGCGCGGAATCACGATCCAGTCGGCTGCGACGACCTGTTTCTGGAAGGATCATCGGCTGAATATCATCGATACTCCGGGACACGTGGATTTCACGATCGAGGTGTATCGGTCGCTGAAAGTGCTGGATGGTGGCGTAGGCGTTTTCTGTGGCTCTGGCGGTGTGGAACCTCAGTCGGAAACGAACTGGCGCTATGCCAACGAGTCCGAGGTGGCACGGATCATTCTGGTCAACAAGCTGGATCGGATGGGCGCGGATTTTTACCGTGTGGTCGAGCAGATCAAGAATGTACTGGGGGCCAATCCCCTGGTCATGGTGCTGCCGATCGGCATCGAGGACGATTTCGTTGGTGTGGTCGATTTGCTGACCCGCAAGGCCTGGGTTTGGGACGATTCCGGTGATCCGGCCAAGTATGAGTTGCAAGATGTGCCTGCCGACATGGTGGACAAGGTCGAGGAGTATCGCGAGCAGTTGATCGAAACGGCGATCGAGCAGGATGATGACTTGATGGAGGCATACCTGGAGGGTGAGGAGCCGTCTCTGGAGGACATCAAGCGCTGCATTCGCAAGGGCACGATTGCGCTCGACTTTTTCCCGACCTATTGCGGTTCGGCGTTCAAGAACAAGGGCATCCAACTGGTGCTGGATGCAGTTGTCGATTATCTGCCGAGTCCGACGGAGGTCGATCCCCAGCCCGAGGTGGACCTGGAAGGCAATGAGACGGGCAACTATGCCGTGGTCGATCCGGACAAGCCGGTTCGGGCACTGGCGTTCAAGATCATGGACGACCGTTTTGGCGCATTGACGTTCACCCGCGTCTATTCGGGGACGATCAAGAAAGGGGATACTCTGCTCAATACCTACACCGGCAAGACGGAGCGGATCGGTCGGATCGTGGAGATGCACGCGGATTCGCGCGAAGAGCTGGATTCCTGTCAGGCTGGTGACATCGTAGCCTTTGTGGGCCTGAAGAATACCCAGACCGGCCATACGCTGGCTGATCCAGACAATCCCGCAACGCTGGAGCCAATGGTTTTCCCTGATCCGGTGATTTCGATTGCGATCAAGCCCAAGGACAAGGGTGGTTCCGAGAAGATGGGTATCGCGCTGTCCAAGATGATGCAGGAAGATCCCTCCTTCCGGGTCGAAACGGATGAGGATTCGGGCGAGACGATCATCAAGGGCATGGGTGAGCTGCATCTGGATATCAAGGTCGATATCCTCAAGCGTACCCACGGGGTCGAGGTTGAGGTTGGCAAGCCGCAGGTGGCGTATCGTGAAACGATCACCCAGCGGGTGGAAGACAGCTATACCCACAAGAAGCAGACAGGCGGTTCCGGTCAGTTCGCAAAGATCGACTATGTGATCGAGCCGGGCGAGAAGAACAGCGGTTTCCAGTTCGAATCGGTAGTGACCGGCGGCAATGTCCCCCGCGAGTTCTGGCCGGCGGTGGAAAAAGGGTTCGCCACCAGCATGGAGGAAGGCGTGCTGGCGGGCTTCCCGTTGCTGGACGTGAAGGTGACATTGGTCGATGGTGGCTTCCACCCGGTGGACTCCTCCGCAGTGGCCTACGAGATTGCAGCCAAGGCGGCCTATCGTCAGTCGGTTCCGAAAGCGGGGCCGCAGTTGTTGGAGCCGATCATGAAAGTGGATGTGTTCACGCCGGAAGAACACGTCGGCGATGTGATCGGTGATCTGAACCGTCGTCGCGGCATGGTGCAGGGTCAGGAATCGGGCCCGACCGGGGTGCGCATCAAGGCAGAAGCGCCGTTGAGCGAAATGTTCGGTTATATCGGAACCCTGCGAACCATGACATCCGGGCGTGGCCAGTTTTCGATGGAGTTCGACCATTACGCGCCTTGCCCCAACAATGTCGCTGAAGAGGTGATCAAGGAGATCAACGAAGCCAAGGGGTAGCCCGGATTCCGCCAGGTCGCTACTGCGACCGCCCAATGTGGCGCGCTGACTGATGTTCACTCGGTCGAGTGCCGGATCACCCGTTCGGTCCGTGCGTTTCCACGCTTCTGCGTGGGAACGCGAACCCTATTGTTGGTGAGCCTCGGATTACCGCGCAGGAATCCCGGGGCCATGCAACCCACGCACCCACGCCGCTGCCATGCTGGCGCTGATCGATTCTGAACTGTTCCCATCGCCACAATGCCGGTTTGATCCTTGGTAAGATAGGGCGATGCCGACTATCGAAATCACTCAACTCGCCATCTACCCCGTCAAGTCGATGCGCGGAATGGCGTTGCAGTCGTCGCAGCTGGACGCGATGGGGCTACGCTGGGATCGACGCTGGATGCTGGTGGATGCCCAGGGCCGTTTTCTGACCGGCCGGCAGCATCCCGAGTTATTGACGATCCAGCCAAGGCTTTCGGAGCAGGGCGCATTATCGCTCGAATTCCCGGACGGCAAAGTGCTGGCGGTGCCGTCGCCGGATGCGGCCGCCGGGCGAGTACCAGTCACGGTGTGGAATGATACCGTCATGGCATCCCCGGTCGGCGGCACCTGCGATGACGTACTCAGTGCGTGGCTGGGCGAACCTTGCCGGTTGGTGTTCATCGAAGATGATGAGGTCAGACAGGTCGATCCGGCGTATGCGCACGAAGGAGATCGCACGGGGTTTTCGGATGGTTTTCCGTTGTTACTGATCTCGGAGGCTTCGCTGGCGGATCTCAACAGCCGTCTGCCGGAAGCATTGCCGATGAGCCGTTTCCGGCCCAATCTGGTGGTTTCTGGCACGGAACCGTTTGCCGAGGACGACTGGCAGACATTCGAGACCTGTGGCGTGAAGTTTTCCGTGGTCAAACCTTGTTCCCGCTGCGTGATGACGACGGTGGATGCCGAGCGTGGCATCCGCGCGGGCAATGAGCCGCTGGCGACGCTGATGACCTACCGTCGCCAGGGCAACAAGGTGATGTTTGGTCAGAATGTGATCCATCGCGGTCGCGGTGTATTGCGGGTAGGCGCCCCGGTGGAGGTTCTCCCCGCCGACTGATTTGTGACGGACTGCCCGCAACTGTCTTTTCTGCTACTATCCGCCGCTCGAGATCTGTTTGTCCGGGAACGCTCGCGGGCGGAGCGATTTTCCTGCCCGGACGCATGCTACCTATTTGAGACCGACTATGAATGCCATCATGCAACCACAAGACGTTGATTCGCAGGAAACCCAGGAATGGATCGAGGCGCTGGAAGCCGTTATCGAGCATGAAGGCATCGAACGCGCGCATTTTCTGCTGGAGCAACTGATCGATCATGCACGCAGGTCGGGCGCCAATCTGCCGTATTCGGCCAACACGGCGTATGTGAATACGATTCCGACCCATCTTGAAGCACCATTGCCGGGTGACCGCGCCATCGAACAGCGGATCAAATCCTGGGTGCGCTGGAATGCGGCGGCGATGGTGGTGCGTGCCAACCGCAAGAGCGGCGAATTGGGTGGACATATCGCTTCATTCGCGTCGGCAGCGACGCTGTACGATGTGGGTTTCAACCATTTCTGGCGTGCGCCAACGCCGGAGCATGGTGGTGACATGGTGTTTTTCCAGGGCCATTCCGCGCCCGGCATGTATGCGCGCGCTTTTCTGGAAGGGCGGCTGACCGAGGAGGATCTGGACAAGTTCCGCCAAGAGGTGGATGGTGGTGGGTTGTCATCCTATCCACACCCGTGGTTGATGCCGGATTTCTGGCAGTTTCCGACGGTCTCGATGGGCTTGGGTCCGATCATGTCGATCTATCAGGCGCGCTTCATGAAATACATGCAGCACCGTGGTCTGGCGCATACCGAGCAGCGCAAGGTATGGGCCTTCATCGGCGATGGCGAGGTCGATGAGCCAGAGACGCTGGGCGCCATTTCGCTGGCGGCGCGCGAAAAGCTGGACAATCTGATCTGGGTGGTCAATTGCAACTTGCAGCGGCTCGATGGGCCAGTACGTGGCAATGGCAAGATCATTCAGGAACTGGAAGCGATCTTCCGCGGTGTCGGCTGGAACGTCATCAAGGTGATCTGGGGCTCGTACTGGGATCCGTTGCTGGCGATGGATCACGATGGCCTGCTGCGTCAACGGATGATGGAAGCAGTCGATGGCGATTACCAGAACTACAAGTCCAAGGATGGCGGCTATGTTCGCGAGCATTTCTTCGGCAAGTATCCCGAACTGAAAGCCATGGTCGCCAAAATGTCGGATCGGGACATCTGGCGGCTCAACCGCGGTGGACACGATCCGAACAAGGTGTATGCCGCCTACCATGCGGCGGTCAACCACCAGGGCCAGCCGACGGTGATCCTGGCCAAGACGGTCAAGGGCTATGGCATGGGCGCGGCTGGCGAGGCGATGATGGGCGCGCACCAGAAGAAAAAGATGGACGAGGATTCGATGGTCGCGTTCAAGAACCGCTTCAACATTCCGCTTTCGGACGAGGATGCGGCTGCGGCCAAGTACTACAAGCCCCCCGAAGACAGTCCCGAGATTCAGTACATGCGGGAGCGTCGCAAGGCGCTGGGTGGCCCCATTCCGGCTCGCCGGCATCAGGCGGCGCCGTTGGACATCCCCGATCTGGCTGCTTTCGAGCCGCTGCTCAAAGGCACGGGTGAGCGTGAAATGTCCACCACGATGGCATTCGTCCGGCTGCTGACGCTGTTGACGCGCGACAAGAAGCTCGGTCGCCATATCGTGCCGATCGTGCCCGACGAAGCGCGTACCTTTGGCATGGAAGGCATGTTCCGCCAGTTGGGGATCTATTCATCCGTCGGACAGCTCTATACCCCCCAGGATCAGGACCAGGTGATGTTCTACAAGGAGGATCTGTCGGGGCAGATTCTCGAGGAAGGCATCAATGAAGCGGGCGCGATGTGTTCCTGGATTTCGGCGGCCACGTCCTACAGCACGCATGGCGTGGCCATGATCCCGTTCTACATCTACTACTCGATGTTCGGGTTTCAGCGTGTTGGCGATCTCGCCTGGGCGGCGGGCGACCAGCGCGCCCGGGGGTTCCTGCTGGGCGGCACGGCCGGCCGGACCACGCTGGCGGGTGAGGGGTTGCAGCATCAGGACGGTCATCATCATGTGTTGGCCAGCACCATTCCCAACTGCATCAGCTATGACCCCACCTTTGCCTACGAGCTGGCGGTGATCATTCAGGATGGCATGCGCCGCATGTATCACGATATGGAAGATGTGTTCTATTACATCTCCGTCATGAACGAGAACTATGCCCATCCCGCCATGCCGAAGGGCGTGGAGCAAGGCATCCTCAAAGGCATCTATCTGTTCCGCAAGGGTGGGCGCAAGAAAAAGCGGGTGCAATTGCTGGGTTCCGGCACCATTTTCCGCGAAGCGATGGCCGCAGCCGACTTGCTGGCGCAGGATTGGGGCGTGGACGCCGATCTGTGGAGCGTGACCAGTTTCAATGAACTGGCCCGGGACGGGCGAGATTGTGAACGCTGGAATCTGTTGCACCCGGAAGAGAAGCCGCGCGTTCCCTATGTGGCACAGGTGCTCGAAGGCGCGAAGGGGCCATTCATTGCCGCGACCGACTACATCAAGAGTTATGCCGACCAGATTCGCCCCTGGGTGCCCGGACGCTATACGGTGCTGGGCACGGATGGGTTCGGGCGTTCCGATACGCGAGCGCAGTTGCGCAAGCATTTCGAGGTCGATCGCCACTATATCGTCGTGGCCGCGCTTCGGGCGCTGGCGGAAGAAGGTGCGGTCAAGCCGGCTGATGTCAGCAAAGCGATCGCACAGTACGGCATCGATGTGAACAAACCCAATCCGATCAAGGCCTGAGGAGTACGCGATGGCAGTCAAGGAAATCGTTGTTCCGGATATTGGCGATTTTGGCGAGGTGGAGATCATCGAAGTGCTGGTGGCGCCCGGTGACCGGATCGACGCGGAGGATTCGCTGGTCACGCTCGAGTCGGACAAGGCCTCGATGGAGATTCCTTCCACCGATTCCGGCGTGATCAAGGAACTCAAGGTGGGTGTGGGTGACAAGGTCTCCCAGGGCAGCCCGTTGCTGGTGCTGGAAGTCAGTGATGCCGCCAACGATGCATCCGCCGCCGAGCAATCCGAGCGCGCAGCCCAAGCCCCGTCGCCGGCACAGAGCGAGACCCAGCCGGCGCCCGAGCCTCCCGGCACGACGTCTGAGCCTCCGCCTGGCCCTGCATCACCGGCCGCAGCGGCGGCGCCAGCCGCCAAGCCATCTCCGACGGCCATGATCGATGAGGTGCGTTTCGAGAAAGCCTATGCCAGTCCCTCGGTGCGACGTTTCGCCCGCGAGCTGGGTGTCGATCTTGGTCAGGTCGAAGGCAGCGGCCGCAAGGGACGGATTCTCAAGGAGGATGTCAAACAGTTCGTCAAACGGGCGCTCACCCAGGGAGCTGGCGGCGGTCTGGGCGTGGCGCCCATGCCGGAGGTCGATTTCAGCCAGTGGGGCGAGATCGAAACGAAAAAACTCACTCGCATCAACCAGTTGACTGGCCAGTTCCTGCACCGAAACTGGGTGACCATTCCCCATGTCACGCAGTTCGACGAGGCGGATATCACCGATCTGGAAGCCTTCCGCCGTTCGATGGTCGAGGAGTACAAGGAGCGCGGCGTCAAGATTACCTTGCTGTCGTTTCTCATCAAGGCGGTTGTCTCCGCGCTCAAGGAATTGCCCCGTTTCAACGCCTCGCTGGAGCCGGGGGGCGAAACGCTGGTGCTGAAGAAGTATTTCCACATCGGGGTGGCCGTGGATACGGCCGATGGACTGGTGGTACCGGTGGTTCGGGACGCGGATCGCAAGAGCCTGGTCGAGATTGCTGCCGAGCTGGGTGAGATCAGCGCCAAGGCGCGCGAGAAAAAACTCAAGCCCGCCGACATGCAGGGCGGTTGTTTCACCATCTCCAGTCTCGGTGGTATCGGCGGTACCCAGTTCACGCCCATCGTCAATGCGCCAGAGGTGGCGATTCTGGGCGTATCGCGCGCCAAGATGACTCCCGTCTGGAACGGCAACGAGTTTGAACCCCGGCTGGTATTGCCGCTGTCGCTGTCCTACGATCATCGGGTGATCGATGGCGCTGACGGTGCACGCTTCACCAGCCTGCTCAGCCGTTTGCTCTCGGATACCCGCCGCTTGTTGCTGTAGCCGGGCGGGTGAGGATTTGTTGAGGATCGAACATGAGTGAAACGGTTGAGGTCAAGGTTCCGGATATCGGCGATTTCGGCAAGGTCGAGGTCATCGAGGTACTGGTGTCGCCCGGTGATACGGTGCAGGCCGAGGACTCGCTGATCACGCTGGAGTCGGACAAGGCGTCGATGGAGATCCCCAGCCCGCAGTCGGGCGTGGTGCAGGAAGTCCTGGTCAAGGTCGGCGACAAGGTTTCCGAGGGGGACCCTATTCTCAGGCTGACACTGGCCGATGGTGACACAGCCACTGCCGAGACATCGCCGCCCGCCCCGACAGTGGATACGCCCCCCTCCGAGGCTGCTCCCGCTCCGGCGGCGCCTGCTGTGGGTCAGGCCGACCGACGCGCCGAAGTGGTGGTGCTGGGCGCCGGGCCGGGGGGGTATACGGCGGCTTTTCGCGCCGCGGATCTCGGCAAGCAGGTGGTTCTGATCGAGCGTTACCCGAGTCTTGGCGGTGTCTGTCTCAATGTCGGCTGCATTCCCTCCAAGGCGCTGTTGCATGTTGCCGAGGTGATTACCGAGGCCCAGGAATTCAGCGCCGTCGGCGTGGATTTCGGTACGCCGACGATCGATATCGACAAGCTGCGCACTCACAAGGAAAAGGTGATCGGTCAGCTGACCGGTGGACTCGCGCAACTTGCCCGGCAGCGCAAGGTCGAGGTCGTGCAGGGTGTTGGCCGCTTCACCTCGGCCAACCGTATCGCGGTGCAGGGCGCGGATGGCGCCGAAACGACGATCGATTTCGAGCACTGCATCATCGCCGCGGGTTCGAGCGTGGTGAAACCGGGCTTCATCCCCTGGGACGATCCTCGTGTGCTGGATTCGACGGGCGCGCTGGCGCTGGAATCCATCCCCGAGCGGTTACTGGTGGTGGGTGGCGGCATCATCGGCATGGAGATGGCCTCGGTCTATCACGCGCTCGGTTCGAAGATCACCGTGGTGGAACTGTCCGATGGGCTGATGCCGGGCGCGGACCGGGATCTGGTGCGGTTGTTTCAGAAATCGATCAAGTCCCGCTACGAGAATATCTTCACGGGTACGAAGGTCACCGCGATCACGCCATCGGACGCGGGTCTCGTCTGTGAATTCGAAGGCGGCAAGGCGCCGCAACAGGATACCTTCGACAAGGTGCTGGTGGCGATCGGTCGCGCACCCAACGGCGCGCTGATCGATGCCGACAAGGCTGGCGTGGCGGTCGATGAACGCGGTTTCATCGCGGTGGACAAGCAGCAACGCACCAATGTGCCGCATATCTTCGCCATTGGCGATATCGTCGGTCAGCCGATGCTGGCGCACAAGGCGACTCATGAGGGCAAGGTGGCCGCCGAAGTGATCGCCGGCAAGAAATCATTTTTCGACGCCCGCACCATCCCGTCGGTGGCCTACACCGACCCCGAGATCGCCTGGTGTGGTCTCACCGAAGAAGCTGCAAAAGCGCAGGGCGTGGCTTACGAGAAGGGGGCTTTCCCCTGGGCCGCCAGTGGCCGGGCGCTCAGCATGGGCGCGTCCAACGGACTGACCAAGGTCTTGTTCGACAAGGAAACCCATCGCGTCATCGGCGCGGGCATCGTCGGCAAGAATGCCGGCGAGCTGATTGCCGAAGCAGTGTTGGCGCTGGAAATGGGCGCGGATATGACCGATCTGGCGCTCACGATTCATCCGCACCCCACTTTGTCGGAGACGGTGAACTTTGCGGCGGAAATGGCCGAGGGCACCATCACCGATCTGTATGTACCAAAGAAGAAATAAAAAGAAGCGCCACGCCCTGAAAAAGACTGTGAAAAAGAGGCGTGGCGCTTCTGGTTGATGATGGGCTGAGCCTGGTTTGGAGTCCGACTCAGTCGTCCTGCAGACAATCGCGCAGGTCGTCGAGCGTATAGAACTCGGAACCACGCATGAAACCGGCATGAATGGTGTCCAGCAGTTCGAGTGCTCTGCCCTGGTCATCCCAGCTTTTCACCCACTCGATTGGCAGGTTGTCGAGGTTATGGGCAAGCGCAATGCTGCCGTCATCATTGATGGCAAGATGCGTTTCCCCATCAGCCCCGTTTTTGAATGCCGGCAGAAATCCGAAACACAGATTTCCGAAGCTGACTCCCGGCATTTTGTCGAACAGCTTGCGCTGCTCCAGAACTTCAGGCGTTCCGATCAACATGGATTCCTCCACAGGTGTTGTTGTTCTTGTTGTATCCCTGTGCCATCCATTGGCCCGAGCAAGCCCGAATTTCTCACAGAGTCACGACTGCGGCCACCCAACGCGGCGCGCTGACTGGCGCGGCTCGCTACGCAACTGTGAGAAATCCGGGCTATCCGGATCCAGTTCACGCCAGGAATCGTGGATTCGCGGGCGTGATGCCATGATCGGTAAGGATCATTTACGTTAGGATGCTATCGACCCGGCAGGCGGATTCTTTAGGGCGGAAAGCGGCGTGACCGGACGCGTAGCGAATTTTTGGAGACGCATCGGGGTTTGCTGTCAGTGTTCAGGCAGGATTCAGTCGTCGCTTGTAGGCTGCTGCCGGCCGGATTGTCATAGGCAACAACGCCCGAGTATGTCAGTCTTGCCATTTCCTGGAACGGAACGCGTTATGGATGCCCACATCGTTATCGACAATCTGACCTTCAGTCGCGGTGAGCGCAAGATCTTCGACGGCCTGTCGTTGACCATTCCGCGTGGTGGCGTCACCGCGATCATGGGACCAAGCGGTACCGGCAAGACCACGCTGCTGAAATTGATTGGCGGACAACTGGTGCCGGACAGTGGCAGCGTGTCGGTTGACGGTGAAGTGGTACATGAGCTCTCGCGCACCCGTTTGTACCAGTTGCGTCGCCGTATGGGCATGTTGTTCCAGAGCGGTGCGCTGTTGACCGATTTGAATGTGTTTGAAAACGTTGCCTTCCCGTTGCGCGAGCACACCCGGCTGAGCGAGGACATGCTGCGCTCACTGGTGCTGATGAAACTGCAAGCCGTGGGGCTGCGGGGTGCCATCGATCTGATGCCGGCCGAGCTGTCGGGTGGCATGGCGCGGCGCGTGGCGCTGGCGCGCTCCATCGCGCTGGATCCGGACTTGATGATGTATGACGAACCTTTCACCGGCCTCGATCCGATCACCATGGGCACGATCGTGACCTTGCTCAAGCGGCTCAATGAGTCGCTGGACATGACCAGTCTGGTGGTGACTCACGACATTCAGGAGACGCTGGAGATCGCCGATTACGTCTATCTGATCGCCAATGGCAAAGTGGTCGAAGGCGGCACGCCCGATACGCTATCCGCCTCCGGTTCCGCCTGGGTGCAACAGTTTCTGCAAGGCAAGCCGGATGGCCCGGCGCCATTCCACTTTCCGGCCCCCGATTATCGCAGCGATTTGCTGGGAGGGCGGGTCGATGCTTGACGGTATTGCCTGGCTGGGTCGCGTGACTCTGGACTTTCTGCAACGCCTGGGGCGCGGTCTGATGTTTCTGCTATCGACCCTGGCCGGATTGCCCGGGCTGATCTGGCGGCCGGCGCTGGTCGTCAAGGAAGTCTATTCCGTCGGGGTGATGTCGTTGCTGATCATCCTGGTATCCGGTTTGTTCGTGGGCATGGTGCTGGGTCTGCAAGGCTATATCACCCTGTCGAAATTCGGCGCCGAGGAGTCTCTGGGCGTGGTGGTGGCGATGTCGCTGGTGCGTGAGCTGGGGCCAGTGGTCACAGCTTTGTTGTTCGCGGGTCGGGCCGGATCGGCGTTGACTGCGGAAATCGGCCTGATGAAGAGCACCGAACAACTGTCCGGCATGGAAATGATGGCAGTCGATCCGGTGCATCGAGTGATCGCACCCCGGTTTCTGGCAGGATTCATCGCTATGCCGCTGCTGGCCGCGATGTTCAGCGCCATTGGTATCTATGGCGGTTACCTGGTGGGCAACGGCATGTTGGGCGTCGATGAAGGTGCCTTTTGGTCACAGATGCAATCAGCGGTGGATTGGCGTGAAGACATTCTCAATGGCGTGATCAAGAGTATCGTTTTCGGCTTCGTGGTCACCTGGATCGCAGTCTTCGAAGGTTATGATGCCGTACCGACCTCCGAAGGCGTCAGTCAGGCGACGACTCGCACCGTGGTGCATGCCGCGCTGGCGGTGCTCGGCCTTGATTTTGTCCTGACGGGACTTATGTTCAGTTAGCTGGAGAAATTATGCGTACCACTCGTACACAGGAGATATGGGTTGGATTTTTCGTTGCGCTGGGAATCGCCGCGTTGTTCATGCTGGCGACCCGGGTGAGCAACTTTTCCAGCTACAGTGGTGGAGACCAGTACCATATCTATGTCTATTTCGACAATATCGGCGGCCTCAAGGTGCGTTCCCCGGTCACCCTGTCCGGCGTACGCGTCGGGCGCGTCAGCGCGATCAGCTACGACCCGGAAAACTTGCAGGCCAAGGTTCAACTGGCAATCGACTCGAATATCGATTTCCTGACCACCGATACGCAGGCCAGTATCTATACAGCGGGCCTGTTGGGTGAACAGTATGTGTCATTGGAGCCCGGTGCCGAGGAGGAAACGCTCAAGGATGGGGATGAGATCATTCACTCCCAGTCGGCGGTCGTGCTGGAAGAGCTGATCGGACAGTTCATGGTCAAGATGACCTCGAAATAATCAGGCAATGTCAATCAGGAGAATTCCGATGTTGAAAAGAATACTCGCGGTGTTGTTGATCGCACTTTGGGGGATGGCGCCGGCAATGGCCGATTCCCAATCATCCACCCGCATCCAGTCGCCGGATGCCATGCTGCAGGCAGCGACCAACAAGGCGCTCGAGGCGCTGAACAAGGATCATGGCGCTATTCGCAAGGACCTCAACAAGCTCTATGATTTGGTCGACCAACTGGTCATTCCGCTGGTGGATTTCGAGGCGATGAGCAAGCTGGTATTGGGCAAGCATTGGCGCAAGGCGACACCCGAACAGCGCAAGCGCTTCATGGATGTATTCGAGAAACTGCTCAAGTACACCTACACCCGCTCATTGCGTGACTATGCCAATCAGACGATTCGTTATTTCCCCAACAAGACCCGCATCAGAGACCGCTATGCCTCGGTATATTCCGAGTTCATTCCCGGTCAGGGCAAGCCCAATGTGCCGGTCGTCTACAAGCTGCGCAAGTCGAAAGACGGCAGCTGGAAGGCTTATAACCTGATCATTGATAATCTCAGCCTGGTCAAGAACTACCGCACGGATTTCGGTCGGGAAATCGAGGAAAAGGGGCTTGACAGTCTCATTGCCCGGCTTGAAAAAGAGCAAGAAGAGCAGAAGCGCAAGGCCGAAGCCGAATACGCAGGCACCAAGGGCTGAAGCGGATGGCGCCGCCTACATTGACTCGAACCGGGCAAGGTGAATATCGCCTTGCCGGAGATGTCACGGTGTATACGGTTGCTGATCTTGCCTCCCAAGATATGGGGGGCGAGGGCGCGGTGCGTGAATGGTGCATCGATATGAGTGGTGTGGAGCGCGCCGACAGTGGCGCGTTGGCCTTGTTGATTCACTGGTATCGGCGGGCACAGTCTGCTGGCATTGGCTTCCATGTCCGCGCCATGCCCCACGATCTGAACGGGCTGATGAAGCTCTATGATCTGGATAAGGTGTTGGGTGACGTGGTTGCCTGAACGTAACGACTCTGAGCAGTCACTCGCGGGAGGGCAAATAAAAACCCATTGCGCCAACTGAATCCGTGTCAGCGCGCCGGGACGCTTGCTGCTTGCTGCTGCAACAAAACTCGGTAGGGCCACGGCATTCCCGCCTTGGCCGGTTGTTACTTTCCGGGGATTTCTCCCAAGGGTTTAGAATACGTAAGCGTCGAGCAAGGCGGTCAGTGCCACGAAACCTGCCGCGCCGACCAGAATCCTGTTGGGGCATTTGAGAATCGAAATATCTTTCAGCATGCCAACAAGCCCCAGCAGTGAAAAAATAATGATGAATGAAATGGCGCCAGTCACTTGCGAGCCTGGAAGGGCGCCAAAAACCAGGGCCAATACCAGCGTGACCACCGCACCGCCGATAATGGCCAGCAGCATGTGATTGGATTTGCTGCATTCGTTTGCGTTGAATAGAACCATTTCAGTCTTCCTCCACAGATTGCATTCCGTCCTCGGATAAATATTCGCAATCTGTAATATTATGATGTCCGAATTCTATCATGTTTCATTAACGACACAAACGATCGTTTGAAAATTTCGATGAAGTTAACATTTTGTGGCATTAATGCAACATTTGTTGTGATAGGCTTGGCTTTATTTCCCGTTTATCCTGGAAAATATACCGTTCATTGAGGTGGTATGTCAGTATGGTTTTTCAGTTCAAGGTGCCAAACTGCCGATGCCTGCCGTTGATGCCCACAATCACGCCGATCAGTGAGCCTTGCCTGCAATGTCCAGGGGAGTTGGGGGATAATATTCACACGCGGGAACTTTTCTTGGCTCCCGATGATCAAAGGGACTGATGCCTTGACAGGATGTCTTGGTTTGAAACCCACCAGGCTACAGGGATAAGTGTATGAAGCGTAAAGACGAGAAGGATCAGGACGACAAGCTTCCCGAAGACAGCGAGCCGGATTTGCTGGCTGAAACCGCTGAAAAGGGAATCGACGCATCGGTTGTACCGCTGTCCGAAATCTATCGGTATCTCAGCCAGTTCGCGGTTCAGCAGCAGGAGCGAGCCCGGACAGTGCCGCCGATCGATCTGTCCCTCAGGCGTTTTGGCGTCGTTTCGGGGCTTCGTCCGGTCGATTTTCGCGTCAATCAGTCGTTTTCCGATACGGGTTCGGAAGTCAGCTTGCTGTTTCGTTTGGTCAGGGATACGCCGGTCAATATCAGTTGTCAGGTCTCGGCCGGTGATGAAGACATCCCCGCCGCGTTGCGGCGTAACGGCATTGTGGTGTTGTCGTCACGGATCCGTACCGGCGAAGGCGGCCTTGGTGTGTTGTCGATGGAAGTCGCTCCCGATTTTCCGATCCGCGTTATCTTCAAGGGCATGTTGGGTTCGGAGCGTATCGTCATCGAAGCGACCAATGTCTGGTCGGTTGGCGAGCGAGTGTTTCAGATCGCTCCCGAGGAGATCGACTCATATTTTTTCGAGCTTCTCGGCAAGTTGTTGTCCTTCGAGAGCCGGGAGTTGATCGATCGACTGGAGGAGGCGCCACCCGAGTCGCTGGTCATACCGTCTCCCGGGGTGGAACAGACTGTCCAGACTGAACCTGTATCTGCGAATATCCTCACCTTCGACCTCAGCCAACGCATCCGGCACAAGACGCTGCGGCTGATCTATCAGGGTGAGGAGTTCGTGTTCGACCGGACGCACCCGGTCTGCCGCTTGGGGCGGCGCATGCCGGCGGATATACAGGTGCGCTCCCGGTTCGTTTCGCGAGAGCATGCGACGCTGATTCTGGAAAACCGCCAGTTCATGTTGCGTGACCACAGCAGCAATGGCACGTATGTACGACCGGAGGGCAAGCCGACCTATATGCTGCATCATGTCTCGCAGCGCCTCGAGGGGGTCGGCGTCATCAGTCTCGGAGAGGAGATCTCGCCTGGCAACCCGGATCTGATCTACTACGAAGTGGGTGAGTAAAATGCCGGCTCGCCTTCCGGGCGGGTCTTGAAACGCCGGTGAACCCACAGATATTGGGTCGGATACTGTCGGATGATGTCTTCCAGCACCTTGTTGGTGGTGGTCGCATCGGTCACATCATCGCCGCTGGGAAAAGACTCGAGCGCTGGCAGGATCCGAATCTCGAACCCCTTGTCCTCCGGCAGACGGATAGGAAAGAATGGCACCACCCGGGCGCCGGTTTTGGCAGCGATTCGGCCTGTGGTTGGCAAGGTGGCAGTGCGAATCCCAAAAAAATCGGCAAAAACGGTGTTCCGCTTGCCGAAGTCCTGGTCTGGCGCATACCAGGTCGGATGATTCTCTCTCAGTCCTCGCACGAAGCTGCGCATGTCCTGCCGAATGAAGACTTGGTCCGTGAAGCGTTCCCGGCCGCGACGGATGACCGTTTCCAGCAGCAGATTCCGGTTGCGTTTGTACATCACCCGCATCGGATGGTCAGAATCAGCGAGCGCTTTCGCGAGCAGGGAGCCGCCGATATCGAGTGATGTCATATGGCCGGTCAGCAGGATGACGCCGCGGTTGTCTTCCAGCGCCCGTTGCAGATGTTCCAGGCCGGTGATGTTGCTCAGCCGCTGCAAGGTAGCGGGCGGCGCCCACCAGGACAGTGCGGTATCCAGTACCATCATGCCCAGTTCCTCGAAATGCTGTTTGAGCATGTCGAGATGCTGCCTGGCGGTCAATTCGGGAAAGCAGCGTTCGATATTGGTCTGGGCGATGGCGCGTCGCTTTGGCGCGAGCTGGTATATGGCGCGTCCGATCAGACGGCCGGTGGCGCACTGGACGGGATAGGGCGGCAGAATCAGTATACGCAGCAGCCCCAGCAGCAACCACGTCGGCCAGTAGCGGGGTTTGAGGATCTCCCGGTACGGGAACGGGGTCTGTATGGCCAATTCAGTTGAGGTCTCTCAACATCCTGGAGACCGACTTGAAATGTTCGTGGCTGGCATCGCGCAACCATTCGAACAGCACCGATTCGGTCGGCAAGGCGGTGACACCAGTCTGTCGAAGTCGATTGAGCGCGCTCTTCCAGTGCGCCATGCGCCTTGAGCACACCGCATCGTCGGCCACGAAGACTTCATAGCCGTCGGCGAGCAGTTCCAGCGCGGTCTGCATGACACAGACGTGGGTTTCGAGGCCGGTGATCACGACCTGGCGCTTATGCGTTTCCCTGAGCGCATCACGAAGGCCATCCGCACCGCAGCAGGAGAAGCGGGTTTTGTCGAAGCAGGGGCTGCCGGCAGGAAGCCGCTGCCGGATGGTGTCCAGGGTTTTTCCGAGTCCTTGTGGATATTGTTCGGTGCACATGACCGGGATATCGAGCAGGTCCGCGGTTTTCAGCAGAATGGTGGTATTGTCACTCAGCCGTTTGCGGGCCGGCTCGGGCATGGCCGCGTAGAGTCGTTCCTGTATGTCGATGCACAGCAGCAGGCTGTCATCCTGGCGGCAGAGGGGGGTCATCGTCGTTTAGAGCCAGTCATTGATTGCTTTTGCGTCTTTCTCGGAGAGAATACCAGCAGCCTGTTTCAAACGGAACATTTGTAGAATGTAATCGTAGCGGGCGCGTGCATAGTCCTGTTTGGCGCGATAGGTCTCCCTCAGCGCCAAGAGCACATCGACAGCGGTGCGGGTGCCGACTTCGAATCCTGCCTTGGCTGTTTCGTGCGCTGTCCGGGTCGAGGAGAGCGCTTGTTTGAGTGCCTTGACCCGGCTGATGCCGGCGATGGCATTCAGATAGGCGGCGCGTGTCTGCCGAATGGTCTCACGTCGTTGCAGCTCGACCTGCTGCAGGGCTTGCTGATAATTGGCGCGCGCCTGGCGGGTAGCCGCCGATACCTGTCCGCCGGAATAGATCGGCAGTTTCAGTTCCACGCCAACCGTGGTATCACCGGATTTGCCCTCATTGAAGCCGCCGTTGTCGTCCTGCACACCATGCTGGGCTTTGAGTCCGATGATGGGGTAGTGTCCGCTCTTCTGGCGGGCGATTTCGGATTTTGCGATGGCCAGTTGCATCCTGGCTGCCCGCAGCGCCAGACTGTTGTCGAGTGCGAGTTTGACCCAAGCGTCGATGCTGGCGGGCGTCGGTGGTTCCGGCTGATAGTTGTCCTGAAGCGGATCGAGGGATTCGGGCAGCCGTCCGATCAGCAGCTGCAGGTCTTCCATGGCGATGTCGTATTGGTTCTGGGCGCTGATTTCCTGGGCGACGGCCAGGTCGTATTTGGCCTGGGCTTCCTTGACGTCGGTAATGGCGATCAGGCCCACGTCGAAGCGTTCTTTCGATTGGTGGAGCTGTTTGCCGATGGCAGCTTTTTCTGCTTTGGCGAAGGCCACGGTGTCGATGGCGGCCAGGACATCGAAATAGGCTTTGGCGACCCGGACGATCTGGTTCTGACGGGCGGCGATCAGGTCGGCCTCGGCTTTGGCGATTTGGGCATCGGCCTGGTTGAGTTGTTCTCTGAGCGCCTTGTTGTACAGGGTCTGATCAAGGCGGATCCCCCAGGACTTGCGGTTGAAGTCGGAATCTCTGAAGAAGGCACTGCGCGAAGCCGGGGTGTCGGAAAAGGTCTGGCTGTGCCGCTCAATGCCGGCATTGGCGTTGATTTGAGGTTTGAGTGGTGCTCTGGCCAGGGATTTTCCCTGTAGCGCGGCTTTGTAGGCAGCCTCGGCCGCTCTGAGACTTGGGTCGGATTGTTGGGCCTGGTGGTAGATATCAAGCAGGTCTTCGGCGAGCAGCGCCGTGGGCGTACCGAGGCACACGGCCACCAATACGGCGTTGAGTAGAGCTTTCCCAGGATTCATTATGTCACTCCGTGCACATAGCTGATGATATCAGACAGAGAGTATATTAGAAAAAACTAATAAACAAAACTTTCACCCGTGGAAAGTGCGTTATCCCGGATGGGTTGGGCAAAACCTCATTCGTGTTGCGGTATATCCATTCTGACCGCGCAATATTTGTATTCCGGGATTTTTCCGTCGGGGTCGAGGG
>CAZTJP010000002.1:0-52173 GCA_964613895.1 uncultured Thiotrichales bacterium
ACGGCATTGCGGATGATCACCCGGTACTTGAAGCGGTTGGTGCGTTGTTCGATGCCTTGCAATCCGGGTTATCCGCGATTGAAGGAGCGAGATCCTGACATTGGGCTGCCGCAGCCGTGATCCTGTGAGAAATGCGGGCTAACGGTATGATCGATCTTCCTGCCATTGTCATCGCCTTCCTCGTCGGCTTTGCGATGAAGTACGGTGGCTTATGCACCTATGCCGCTGCGCAGCAAATCATTCGCGAAAAGCGTTTTGATCGCCTGCTGGCCTTTCTTGGTGCGGCCGGCTGGGCGACGCTGCTGGTGGTGCCGCTGGCCTGGTTGCAACCGGAGGTGCTGCGACTCAGCGCCACGCATGATCAATGGAACATGGTGCTGCTCGGCGGTGTCTTGCTGGGAGCAGGCGCCTGGCTGAATCGCGGTTGCGTATTCGGTACTTTCGTGCAGCTTACCGGTGGCAACCTGAACTATGTGGCGACACTGGTGGGCATGGTAGCCGGGGCGGTCCTGGCCAGATACGGTCTGTCCGATATGGCACCGCTACGGACCGAATCCACCCTGGTGGCTGAACCCGGCACCGCGGCCATATTCTGGTTGGCGGTGGCGGCTTTACCGGCATTGTCTCGTACCGTTGCCTGGTCTTCGCAGGCTGCGACCAGGCGCTTGCAATGGCAACCGCTGCCGACGGTGCTCGTGGCGGTGATCCTCGGTGCTGGTGGTGGCTGGTTGTTTGGCACGGTCAATGGCTGGGATTTCGCCTCGGTGCTGATGCGTTATGCCTGGCACAGTTTGCACCTCACCACGACCAGTCCTACTGCGCTCGCGGTTGGTTGCACCCTGGCCATGGTTGCTGGCGGAGTCACCGCAGCGGTCAGGCAAAGCCGATTCAACTGGCAAGCGCCAGCGATGGGCACGGCAATGGCCTGTCTGGGTGGAGGCATGCTGATGGGGTTGGCTGCGGTCATCCTGCCCGGCGGCAACGATGGTCTGTTGTTGAGTGGCATACCCGGGATGGCACCACATGCGCTGCTTGGTTTTGTGGTGATGCTTGCTTCGATACTGTTGTTGCTTGCGCTGTTGCCGAATGACAAGGGATTTTCCATCGGTGGCCGAATGTCGGCGCATGGCCGGTAAGGGCGTGCGAGTCGATGTTGGTGAAGCCGCAGAAGTCTGCTGGAAATTCCTGAGGGGCAGGCGGGTTACGCTATGCTCGTGATATCCAAGGCTCGAGGAGATTCGATACCATGAAAGACTACAAAAAAGATCCTGACGCCATTGCGCGGCTCGACCCGGAGCAATATCGCGTCACCCAGGAAAATGCGACCGAAAGGCCGGGCAGCGGAGAATATCTGCACAATGACGAACCCGGCCTGTACGTCGATATCGTCTCGGGAGAACCGTTGTTCACCTCGCGCGACAAGTTCGACTCGGGTTGCGGTTGGCCGAGTTTTGCCAAACCGGTCAGTGAGGCGTTCATCAAAGAAGTCCGTGATACCAGTCACGGCATGATCCGGACCGAAGTACGTTCCAGCTATGGAGATTCGCATCTCGGACATGTCTTTCCCGACGGACCTCAGGAGCTGGGTGGATTGCGCTATTGCATCAACTCAGCCTCACTGCGCTTCATCCCGCTGGATGAGATGGAAGCGGAAGGTTATGGCGACTATATCCCGATGGTGACCGGAGAAGCGCATGGCAACTGAAAAGGCAATCCTGGCTGGCGGCTGTTTCTGGGGTATGCAAGACCTGTTTCGCAAGCAACCAGGCGTGCTGCGTACCCGCGTGGGTTACACCGGCGATCCGAATACCCCCCATGCCACCTACCGCAACCACGGCAATCACGCCGAGGCCATCGAGATCGAGTTCGATAATGAGCAGACCAGTTATCGCAAATTGCTGGCTTTCTTCTTCCAGATCCATGATCCGACGACGCCGAACCGTCAGGGGAATGACCTTGGTCCATCCTACCGTTCGGAGATTTTCTACACCACGGATGAGCAACGCCGCGTGGCTCTGAAAACCATCGAGGACGTGAATGCATCCGGGCGATGGCCGGGGCCCGTGGTCACCCGTGTCAGCGCCGCGGGCGATTTTTGGGAAGCAGAGCCGGAACATCAGGATTATCTCGAACGTCATCCAGGCGGTTATACTTGCCATTTCCCGCGCACCGACTGGGTGCTGCCGGATTGATGCGGGCCGGATTCGGTGGCGGCTGTCACTGGTGCACCGAAGCCGTTTTTCAGGCCCTGCCTGGTGTCGAAAAGGTCGAGCAGGGGTATATCCGTTCCATCCCCCCCGACGATGACTGGTCCGAAGCCGTGGTTGTACACTTCTCGCCCGCATCGATCGATCTGGATACCTTGATCGAGGTGCACCTGCGAACGCATTCCGCAACCAGCCGACATGTGCTGCGACACCGCTATCGCAGTGCGGTGTATGCATTCGACGATGATCAGGCACGGCGGGCGCAGCAGATCATGACGGCGCTGCAACGTCAGTTCAGTCAACCTCTGGTCACCAGAGTGTTGCCCTTTGCTGGATTTCGAGCCTCTCAGCCACGTTACCAAAACTATTACCGCAAACACCCCGAAGCGGCGTTTTGTCAGCGGTACATCGAGCCCAAACTGGCCCGGATCCGGCAATACGATCAGAGCCATGTGCTCAAGGCTGACAAATAATGCTCACGTCCTGGCGCGGGTTTCTCACAGGGTCACCTGCGACCGCTGAAGCGACCACCGTGGAGTGGGTATCGGGAGCGGGCGCGTCTCAACCGGGTTGACATTCATCCGTCGCAGGCATACATTATTCACGTCGATTTAGAATCGTTCTAAATCTATCTGGTTCTTATTTTCATTCGATCATTTGAGGAGATTCTGATGGAGCTGAAAGGCAGTAAAACCGAACAAGCCCTGAAAGACGCGTTTGCGGGCGAATCGCAAGCCAATCGTCGTTACCTGTACTTCGCGGCCAAGGCCGATGTGGAAGGCTACAACGACATCTCGGCGGTTTTCCGCTCGACTGCTGAAGGGGAGACTGGCCACGCGCACGGCCATCTGGAGTATCTCGAGGCATCGGGCGATCCGGCGACTGGCTTGCCGATCGGCGGCACCGCGGACAATCTGAAGTCAGCCATCGCGGGTGAAACCCACGAGTACACCGACATGTACCCGGGCATGGCGAAAACCGCGCGCGAGGAAGGTTTCGACGAGATCGCGGATTGGTTCGAAACCCTGGCGAAGGCGGAGCGTTCGCACGCCAATCGTTTCCAGAAAGCGCTGGATTCGATGGAGTAATTAAACTCCCGTCATGGCGGGCGGCTGGGTGTTCTCAACCGCCCGTTTTCGTTTCCCCGAGGTGTTCACGCGAGGTTTCCATGGCACAGTCACCCACTGGATCGAGAGAAGGTTCACTGGAAGCACCCACCCGGCATGCGGTGGACTGGAAGAATCCCGAATTCTACGATGAGGCAGCCTGTTTCAAGGAATTGGAGCGGGTTTTCGATATCTGTCACGGTTGTCGCCGCTGCGTGAGCCTATGCCAGTCCTTTCCCACCTTGTTCGATCTGGTCGATGAATCGGATACCTTTGAAGTCGATGGCGTGGCGAAAGAGGATTACTGGAAGGTCGTCGATCAGTGCTACCTTTGTGACCTTTGTTACATGACCAAGTGTCCCTATGTGCCGCCTCACGAGTGGAATGTCGATTATCCGCATTTGATGCTGCGGGCCAAGGCGATCAAGTTCAAAAAGGGGAATGTCAGCAGCCGAGACAAGCTGCTCACCTCCACCGACACGGTCGGCAAACTGGCAGGCATTCCAGTGGTCAGCGCGGTGGTGAATGCCTCCAACCGGAACCCGGCATTCCGCAAGTTGCTCGACAAGTCGCTGGGGGTGCACCCGGATGCCGTGGTGCCGGCCTATCACAGCAAGACAGCGCGCAAGCGTCTCAAAGGCCATCACAGCGCCGTCTCATCGCCGCAACCAGCGGGACGGACGCAGGGCAGGGTGGCGCTGTTCGCAACCTGTTATGGCAACTACAATCAGCCGCATCTTGCCGAGGATCTGACGGCAGTCATGGAGCACAACCGGATCGCGGTGACGTTGGTCGAAAAGGAGCAATGTTGTGGCATGCCCAAGCTCGAACTGGGCGATCTCGAAGCAGTGGAACGGGCCAAGAATGCCAATATTCCGGCATTGCTGAAGATGATCGACGGCGGCTGGGATATCGTCGCGCCGATTCCTTCCTGTGTGCTGATGTTCAAGCAGGAACTGCCGTTGTTGTTTCCGGATGATGCGGATGTGAAAAAAGTGGCGCAACATATTTTCGATCCTTTCGAATATCTCATGCTGCGCCACAAGGAAGGTTTGCTGAATACCGACTTCAAGCAGCCATTGGGGCGCATCGATTACCATGCGGCCTGTCACTTGCGCGTCCAGAATATCGGACTGAAAACGCGTGAACTGCTGAGTCTGATCCCGGATACCGAAATCAAGACGCTGGAACGCTGTTCGGGCCACGACGGCACCTATGCGGTCAAGAGCGAGTTCCACGAAGCCTCGATGAAGATCTGTCGGCCGGTCTTCAATGCGGTGAAAAATGATCAGCCTGACCATTATTCCAGTGATTGTCCGATGGCCGGCGCCCAGATCGAAAACGGCGTCGATGACGGCAGCCATGCGGAGCATCCGCTGAGCCTGCTGCGCCAGGCTTACGGTATCTGACCTTCCGATGAACCAAGGTGAATGACATGACACAACTGACTCGCCAGGATTTGATGTCGCTGGAAGAATACTCGATCAAACGCCCCGAGTTTCGCCAGCAGGTGATGGCGCACAAGAAAAACCGCGTGATCCCGGTCGGTCCCGCAATGATGATGTATTTCGAGGATCGCCTGACGATGCAGTACCAGATCCAGGAGATGTTGCGGGTCGAGAAGATTTTCGATGCGGCGGGTATCCAGGAGGAACTGGATGCCTACAATCCGCTGATTCCCGACGGTTCCAACTGGAAAGCCACGCAAATGATCGAGTTCCCTGATCCCGCCGTGCGCGCGGCGGAACTGGCGAAGCTGATCGGCATCGAGAAAGCCACCTATGTGCAGGTCGAGGGGCATGACCGGGTTCACGCCATCGCCGATGAGGATCTCGAGCGCGACAATGACGAAAAGACCTCAAGCGTGCATTTCATGCGCTTTGAGTTGACCGGGCCGATGAAAGCGGATGTGCTCGATGGCGCCGCCATCACGGTGGGCGTCGATCATCCTCGATATCAACACGTCACCCGGCTCAACGATGCCCAGCGCGAGAGCCTCGCGAACGATCTTTCCTAGTCTCAGGCTCAAGCCGGCTGCGCCCACAAGTCGTGCTCGTCGGCCGCGACCACCCGCACGGTGGCGAATTCGCCCACCGGAATGTGCTGGCCTTCGATGATCACCACGCCGTCGATTTCGGGCGCATCGGCGGCGCTGCGGGCCACGGTGTTGTCACCTTCGTGGCTGTCACTCAGCACCGTCAGGGTTTGGCCGACCTTGTTCTGCAGCCGTTCACGGCTGATCCGGGCCTGGATCTCCATGAAGGTTTCCAGCCTTTCCTGCTTGACGGATTCGGGTACCGCGCCGGGCAGCGCATTGGCCGCCGCGCCTGCCACGGGTGAATAGGTGAAGCAGCCGACCCGGTCGAGTTGGGCGGCCTGAATGAAGTCCAGCAAGGTCTCGAAATCCTCATCGGTCTCACCGGGAAAGCCGACGATGAAGGTGCTGCGCAGCGTCAGCTCGGGGCAGGCCTGTCGCCATCTTTCGATGCGTTCGAGCATCTTCTCCGCATGGGCGGGGCGTCGCATGGCCTTGAGAATACGGGGGCTGCCGTGTTGCAGCGGCACGTCCAGATAGGGCAGCACCGATGAGTCGTTCATCAGCGGCACCAGGTTGTCCACATGGGGGTAGGGGTAGACATAATGGAGACGCACCCAGATGCCCAGCTCGCCCAGTGCCTCGGTCAGTGCCTGAATGTGGGTCTTGATCGGCCGGCCACGCCAGAAGCCGGTCTGGTATTTGCGGTCGACGCCATAGGCACTGGTGTCCTGGGAAATGACCAATAGCTCGCGAACGCCGGCCTCGGCCAGATTTTCCGCTTCCTGCAACACCTCACCAATGGGCCGGCTGACCAGATCGCCGCGGAACTGCGGAATGATGCAAAACGAGCAGCGGTGGTTGCAGCCTTCGGAAATCTTCAGATAGGCGTAGTGGCGTGGTGTGAGTTTGATGCCCTGTGGCGGGATCAGACTGCTGTGTGGATCATGTGGCGGCGGCAGGGTGCGATGGACGGCTTGCATGACCGCCTCATAGGCATGGGGGCCGGAGACTGCCAGCACGTCGGGATAGGCATTCAGCACCTTGTCGGCGTCGGCGCCGAGGCAGCCGGTGACGATGACCTGGCCGTTCTCCGCCAAGGCCTCGCCAATGGCTTCCAGCGATTCTTCGACGGCGGCGTCGATGAAGCCGCAGGTATTGACCACCACCGCATCGGCATCCTGGTACGAGGCGGAGATCTGATAGCCTTCCGCTCGCAGCCGGGTGAGGATGCGTTCCGAATCCACCAGCGCCTTGGGACAGCCCAGACTGACGAATCCAATCCGTGGCGCCGGGTTCATGGCAGGTTTTCTTCGATGAAGGACTGAAAGTCTTCCGCCCGGACGATTTGCGTGCCGTCGCAGTTGAACTGCAGCCGGACGATCGACTGGACGATCGAGATCGTGGCATTGCGCAGATAGTAGTCATCCAGCGCCCGCAAGACGCCGAGGGTTTCGAAGATCCTGACGATTTCCGCCTCCGTCATCGGCTCCCAGCTCCGATGGCGGCGATTGAAAATATTCTTCCAGAAATCCGGCACCCGCTTGAAGTGCTCGTTGCCCAGCATGAAATCGTAGATCTCCTTCATCAGCTGGATCTTTTCATCGAACGGAATGGCGGGAAAATGCCGGTTGCAATAGGCTTTTTCCAACAGCCGCTCAGCGGAATGGATCTCCTCGCGCAATGGGTCGAAGATCGAGCGCGTGCGTATCTCGGCATTGTTGAAGCCGATGAAGATGTGATACGGCGAATGGTCGCGCATCAGCGCTTCCAGACAGGGCGCCAGCTGCGGATAGATCTCATCGAGAATGCTGGTATGCCGCGCCCGGCCCATGGCGGTCTCGCGCATCGACGGGTCACCCTTGAGCCCGACCTGAAGGACATTGGGTTTCAGCCCGGTGGCGCTGACGATGGCCTCTTCGACGACGAGCTCTTCGAGCTCATGTCCGGATTCGTTCATGAGAACAGCAGTTGCGGAAAACCGCCATTATATACCGCCCCGCGGCTGCTCAGGCAGTCATCGTCAGCGTGCGTGTGTCAATCTCACCAGAGTTCGTGCAAGCGGTCTTCCACATCGTCACGGTGTTGCGGGAAGATATCGGTCCGCGGCAACTGATAGCGGCGCAGGAAGATCCCGGCCTGAAACTCCCGGAAGTCGTTGACATCGGTACCGCTGAGCCAGCCACCCAGCGCATACTGCCGGCCAATGGCGTATTCCAGTTCGGCGTGGATATTGTAGACGAACTCGTTCTTGTCCTCGGCGTCGTATTGGGTACGCACGGCACTGTTGACGGTATCATGAATTTCCTGCAACCGGGTCTGCAGTGGTGGATCGATCGGGAAAACATCCACGGCGTCGGTTCTGAACTTCTGCTGGCCAAGATCGGCGCCCAGCCGCAGACTCAGCGGCCCGCGATCCATCTGGAAGTCCAGCGGCAATGAGACATTGACGTATTGCTGCGGGCTGAAGTAGCCGCCATGACCGAGGGTGAAGAAGTTCAGATTCTTCTCATACGCCATCCAGCGGCCATTGAGTCCGGTGGTGAAACGGGTCGACCCGTTGTCGAACAGCTTGAAATAGAAACCGGCCTTGGCTTCGGCGGAGCTGTTGTCGGCAACTGCCTGTCCGTCGTAGATGTGTGCGCCCAAATCGCCGTAGAAGCCGGCCTTCTCATCACCCAGCGTGAAATCGACATTGAAGCCGGTCTTGGCCACGGCGCCCCATTCCTGCTTGGTGTCCGGGTCTTTCAGGCCAGCGTAGGACAGCAGCGAGTCCTTGACCGCGCGGCGCGTCACATGGGCACCAAAGCGGGAGCGGTAGCTGCGATGTTGCCAATGCAGTCCGCCGAGCAGGGTGTTGATGCGAAATCCGATGGGGGTTACGCCAAGATCGAGCTTGTAATTCCTGCCCTGGATGAAACCGTTGACGCCAATGCCGACATCGGAAAAGCTGTAGGCGTTGTTGATGACCGGATCCCGTTCGCGCGGATCGTCGCTCTCGCGCGCCAGCACCAGTGCGCCGATGCGGTTGGGCGCCCCGACCTCCGGACGCGCCGTGCCGGCATCGACTGAAACCGCACGCACGCTCAGGCCAGAGGCGCTCTGATAGTCGCGGTAATTCTTCATCAGCAGCGGGACGGAAACCTCGGTCAGCTTGTCGATACCCTCATCGCCGTCACGCTGGCGCAGCCCCACGCCACCGAGGACGTTGTTGAGCTTGCGGTTGTTGAGGCGTCGCAGATCCTTGCGGGCCTCGAACTGCCAGCTTCCCGGACGGGCGTTGCCGAGCGTATCGCCACCACCGGAACCTGTCTCGGGACTGTTATAGGTGCGGTCGTCATAGTCATCGAACAGTGACTGCTGCAGATCCTGGGCGGCGCCGTTGTAATCGCCTTTCAGGAGTTTCAGTTTGCCACGTAGCGCCAACAGTTCCGGGGCCTCGAGCACGGTCCGCAAGCCTTTGTCGACCACTTCACGGGCCTTGGTGAAGCGGGCCTGTTCCATCAACGAACCAGCCAGTCCGGCATAGGCAGCCCGGTAATTCGGGTCGGCGAACAGGATTTCGCGGTAGAGTTTCTGCGCCTTGTCGTGCTGGCCGCTTTCCTTGTAGATCGTAGCGCGTGACAGCTTCAGCTCCAGGTTCTTCTCGAACCGCTTGCGCATCGGTTCGAGCACCGCCAACGCTTCCTTGTAGCGTCTCTGCTTGCGCAGATCGTCCGCTTTCTGCAATGACATGCCCAGCTTGAGATGCGCCAGGTCATCCTGCTGGGCGAAATCCATCGAATCCTTGCGGGCCTCGAGATCGGCCAGCACCGATTCGAGCATGTCGGTTTCGCGCGCCTTGAGCAGCACGGTCGCCAATTGGGTCTTGAATGCGATATCGTCGGGGGTCGACAGCGTCTTCACCTGGTTGACGATCTTCATGGCTTCGTTGACATCGCCGATATCCGCCAGCAACTCGGCCCGGATCAGCATGGCCGAAGGATCGGATTGTTCGACGATCTTCATGGTGTCGATGATGTCCCGAACCGCGCCATAATCACCAATGGCGACCAGTTGATCCGCTTCGAGCTTTTTCTGCTTGATCCAGAGCTGGCGGTAGACTTCGCGATAGAGCGCAGCTTCCCGCTTGTTGCGGTACGCCGGCGGGATGCTCTCCAGCGCCACCAGTCCCTCGAACAGTTCGTTGAACTGGGCGTGGTACAAGGCCTTGGCGTGATAGGCCTCCGGATAGTTGGGATACATGGAGATCAACTGGTCCAGCAGCGACAGGGCGATCTTGGGCCGGCCGGCCTTGCGGTAATGACGCGCCAGATCGAGCCGAATCCAGGGATCTTGTGGTTGCAGACGTTGGGCGCGGGTCAGCAGCTTGATGGCTTCTTCATTGCTGCGGGCCTGGCCCGCCTCGGCACGCAATGCGGCGGCTTCGACCATATTGCGATAGCTGAGGTAGTCACTGTCCGGCAGGTTGTAGCGATGAATGATGCGGCCTGCGGCTTCCATGTCACCCATACCGGCGAGTGCACCGGCCAGGCCTTCCTGCGCATCACGGTTGTCGGGTTGCACGGCCAGCACCTGCTCGAAGTACTGTTTGGCGGTGGCGTTGTCTTTTTCACCGGCCGCAATGCGCGCCAGCAACAGCAGTGTGTCCGGATGGTCGGGGCGCATGGCCAGCGCCTGTAATGCCAGATCGCGCGCCTTGTCGGTCTCACCCTGTTTGTAGGCCCAAGAGGCATCGGAAAAGATGGCCCAGAAACGGGCTTCCTCGAGTGGTTGCTGCAAATCGGCATTGCGGCGTGGCGCGGCTTCGATCGCCAGTGACAGATAGCGTTCGGCTTCCTTGAAATTCTGCAGCCGCAAATGGGCAATGCCCAAACCCTTGAGCGCTTCGGCATCTCTGGGGTTGTGCTCGAGCAATCGCTGAAACTGGGCAATAGCCTCATCGGAGAGTTCTTGGTCCAGCAATTGGTAACCCTGCTGGATCTTGCGGCCGTGAGCTGCCCGTTTACGCGCCAGGCGGGCACGGCGCTCGGCTGCCCGTTGACGGGCTTCGGCGGCGCGCAGTTCCTCTTCGGTGGGTGGGGGCGCTGGCAGTGCCTGCCTCTTGGCGATGATCTCGTTATCACCGGGATGTTTCTTCAGAAATGCGTCGTAGAGATCGCGCTCGGCCTGGGTCGCATTGAGCCACAACAGGGCTTGACGCCAGGCTTCGACGGCTTCCCGGGCAAATTTGGGTTTCTCCGCCAGCACTTCCAGCATACGAATGCCATCACGCCGGGTCGCTTCACGGTAAGTCTTGAGTTTGGCCAGCGGGAAGGTGTATTCGTCGATGTCGGGATAACGCTGGTGCAATGTGGACAGTTCGTTGTGCACCGAAGTCCAGTTATCGTCGGAGCCACCCAGCCAGGAGACGGCTTCCAGCCAGGCACGCCGCGCCTCACGCCCAATGGTCGGGTCGTCACGCAGTGCCTGGAGCATTTTGATGCCTTGGATGCGTGTCGGTTCCTGAAATGTCAGTGCGGTCGCCAGCATGTATTGGTAACGCTTGCTGGAAGGGTAGAGGCGTGTCAGCCGTTCGAGTTCCTGGCGAGCGGTTTGCCAGCCTTCCGGTGTGCCCGCCATGGTCAGATAGTATTCGGCCGCCAGAAAGGAACTGGGCGGTTTGCCGTCACTGGCGGCGAAAGCCCGCTGATAAAGGTTGAGTGCCTGCCTGGGCTTGCCCAGACGAGCGGTTTTGCGCGCCTTTTCCAGTAATGCCTTATCGACAGCCTCGACCTGCGCGGCGTTGAGTTCTTCGAGTGCCTTTTTGGCTTCGGCATTGTCAGGATCGATCAGCAAGACCTTGCGCCAGGCTTCGGCCGAGAAGTCGGGTCGTCCCTGTTCGTACCAGTAGTGTCCCTGGCTCAGCAACTGGTCGATGTCGGTCTGGCTCGCGGCGGATGCGGTACTGCTGGCGCCGGCCAATACGGCGGCGATGCACAATCCGAGCATATTCTTGTTGAATGGCTTCATAGAACTCCGAACTCCTACCTTCCACAGAGTGTCAGCGGGACTGACGTGTATAGTACGCTGCGGCACTGTTACCCGTTTTCAGCGACGAGGGAGTGAAGCAGTCAACGTTTTCGCCAATTTCCGGCGGGAGACAGTCAAAATTTAGAAACAATCGGCAATTTCAATGAGGATTGGGTCACAGTCCCGACCGGTTACCGCCCGATCGTGCCACTGAGCCGGTGGATTTGACCGGGTTGGTAATCGTCCATCCCGAATTCAATGGCTTACGCTTTTTGTGAAACGCATTGCAGACAGTATCGGAAGGCTTCCATTAGGCTAATATCGATATCAATCGGCCGGATGGCGCATTTTTTCCACCGTCCGCGACTTTTGGGCTTTGTTTTCGCCAGGTTGGGCTGACCGGCGAAATCACGATCAACAATAAACCGGGATCTGGCGTGAATAACCACTTACCCCCAAGCATGAGAGAACCACAGAAACAGGAAGGCGTGAAAATCGTCATCCAATGGCTGGCATTGGTGATTGCGCTGGGATTGATCCTGCTGATCAGCACCGTTCCGCTGGGGCTGACCGAGCAACTGGTATTCGCCATGCTGGCCATGGGCTTCACCTTTCTGGTGCGGCCGGAGAATGATAAGTCACGTTTCCGCCTGATTTTGCTGATGCTGGTGTCGTTCGGCATCACTTGCCGGTACATCTATTGGCGGATCACGGTGTCGATGGGCTGGTTCGATCCCGATGTGCATCTGACATTCTGGGATCATTTTTTCTCGATCGGTTTGTTACTGGCGGAAGTCTATGCCTGGTCGGTACTGTTTCTGGGTTTTATCCAGAGTATCTGGCCATTACGCCGCCCGGTGCTGCCGTTGCCGGTGGACAGAAGCGCCTGGCCCACGGTCGATGTCTATATTCCCACCTACAACGAACCGCTGGATATCGTCATACCCAGCATTCTCGCCGCCCGCGATCTCGACTGGCCGGAAGACAAGCTCAATGTCTATGTGCTCGATGATGGCTGTCGGCCTGAATTCGAAGCCTTTGCCCGCAAGGTCGGCGTGCGCTATATCCAACGTAAGGACAGTGCTGGCGCCAAGGCCGGAAATATCAACAATGCGTTGCGGATCACCGACGGCGAATATATTGCGATTTTCGACAGCGATCATGCACCCGTTCGGTCCTTCCTGCGCAAGACCATGGGCTGGTTCCTGCGGGACGGTAATCTGGGGCTGTTGCAAACCCCCCATCTGTTCTTCACCCCCGACCCGGTGGAACGCAATCTCGGCATCTACAAGAAAGTGCCGAACGAGGGCCAGCTTTTCTACGGTTTGGTGCAGGATGGCAACGATAACTGGAATGCGGCATTCTTCTGCGGATCCTGCGCGGTGCTGCGTCGTCAGGCGCTCGATGAAATCGGTGGCATCACCGCGGATACCGTAACCGAAGATGCGCATACTTCGCTGAAGATGCACAAACAGGGCTGGAATTCGGCCTACCTCAATATGCCGCTGGCCGCCGGGCTGGCCACCGAGAAACTGTCGCAACACATTGGTCAGCGCCGCCGTTGGGCCCGTGGCATGATCCAGATCTTCCGCAAGGACAATCCACTGTTCGCGCGTGGTCTGAGTTTGTTGCAACGGCTCAGCTACTTCAATGCCATGCTGCACTTTCTGTTCAGCGTGCCACGGCTGGTATTTCTGACCGCACCACTGGCCTATCTGCTTTTCCAGGTACATGTCATTCAGGCATCGGCTGCGATGATCGCCGTATACGCCTTGCCGCACATCTTCCAGGCCCATATCGCCAATGCCGCCATGCAGGGGCGTTTCCGCCACAGCTTCTGGGCCGAGGTCTATGAAACGATTCTGGCGCCGCATATCGTCATTCCGACGATTGCCGCATTCTTCGCACCCAACCGCGGCAAGTTCAATGTCACCAGCAAGGGAGGCGTGGTCTCGCGCGATCATTTCGACTGGTCGTCCGCCGGGTTCATCTTCGTGCTGTTGCTGCTCAATATTCTGGGACTGGTGTTCGCCTATTTTCGGTATTTCTACTGGAACACCTTCGAAACCGACACCGTGCTGCTGAATTTCGGCTGGACCGTCTATAACACCATCATCATTGGCGCCGCGCTGGCGGTGGCCTGGGAGAAGCGTCAGCGGCGCAAGCATCCCCGCATCGAACGCACGTTTCCTGCCCAGGTCATGACGGCTGACGGACGACGCTTCGAGGCGATGACCAAGGATCTCTCGATTGGAGATCTGAGTCTCGAACTGAAAGGATCGGCCCCCGTGCAGCCACATGAATTCGTGGATATCCTGCTGTCCGACAAAGGGGAGAAGCCATTGCGTTTCCGTGCCCGTGTCGCAACATGCTCGGCTGATCGCATCGGTGTGGTGTTCGAAGAACTGACGGCCAATCAGTTGGCGAAACTGGTATATCTGGCCCACGGCAAGGACAAGGCCTGGAACGCCTGGTATCTCGCCTGTGAACCGAGCAAGCCGCTACGCTCGTTCCTGGAGATCGTACGCTTTGGCATTCTGGGTGCGTTCAAGGCCCTGTTCAAACGCGAGAAAACCGAATCGGGCGCACAGCTCAAACCGCGTTTCGCCGTACTTGGCTGGGTGGTATTGCTGATCGTACTGGCAATTGGCGGCTACCTCTATCCCCAGTACAGCAACGCGGCTGAGACGCCTGCTTCGGACACACAGGCTGGCCAGACGCTGATGTTCAGGTTGGCAGATCTGGGCAGGGACAAGGATATCGCCCTGCGTGGTGGCAATACGGACGAAGATGTCTGGTTCTCACTGCCCACCGAACTGGTCGTCAAACAGGCCGATTTCGAACTCGGCTTTGCGCTTTCCGGTGCATTGTTGCGGGATTACAAGGCGTTGCAGGTTCGCCTGAATGAACATGAGATCGGCCAGATTCCGCTCAATGAAATCACCACAGAGTCGCCTTATCGCAATACTTTCAGGATCGATCCGTTGCTGGTCAGTTCCAACAACCGGCTGTCGTTCAGGTTGTTACCGAAACAGCCGGACTATTGTGAACGCCTCGATCCCGCAGCGGCCCAGGCGCTGATATCCAATCAAAGCCGGATCCGATTGCGAGCGGAGCGTATCAATCTGGTCAACGATCTGGCGTTGTTGCCCATTCCTTTTTTCGATGCCAAAGCCAGCAAGCGACAGCCCTTGCCGTTCGTGTTTCCGGCGGCGCTTGCCTCTGACATGACCACGCTGCGCGCGGCGGGAGTGCTGTCTTCCTGGTTCGGTGTGAAAGGTGGATGGAAAAGTGGTGATTTCCCTGTGCTGGTCGATCAATTGCCCAATCACCACGCCGTGGTCTTCGCGACCGCGGATGCACATCCGGCCTATCTCGATGGGCTGGAAATCGAGGGCCCTGGCGTTGCCATCGTCTCCCATCCGCAGCAGCCGGCGACCAAACTGCTGGTCATCATGGGGGTGAACAACGATCAATTGCTGGACGCGGTCGATACGCTGATCGCCAGCGCCGGACAGGGAACGCTGTCCGGTAGTCGGGTCGATTTTCCTTCACCGGCAAAACCTCAACGACGCGCGCCCTATGATGCGCCTTCGTGGCTGGCGACCGGGCAGATCAACCGTTTCGGGGACTTCATCGAACCCGGTGCTTTGACGGTCAAGGGTCTGTTTCATGCTGATATCCCCGTCAAGTTTCGCGTGCCGCCCGATTTGTACGCGCTCGACGGCCATGATCCCAATGTTTCCCTCGGGTTCGGTTTTTCCGGATTCCGGCCTGCCAGTGACAGTCGCCTGGATGTGATGCTCAACGGGGAAGGGCTGAATCAGTTCGAACTGAAGCCTGTTGCCAACACCGATCATGGCCAGGATTCAGATGCGCAAGCAGCGGTGGCAGGCAAACGGCAGGTCTCCTTTGCGCTGCCCCTGGGCAAGCTCGCCGGTGAGAATACGCTGTCACTGTTTTTCGATTTCCGCGCGGATGATGATAACCGCGTTTGTCTCAATCAGGGACAGTCGGGCATTTCCGGCACGATCGATCCCGATTCGACGATCGATCTCAAGGGATTCTCCCATTATGGAAAATTTCCCGACCTCAAAAGTTTTGCCCGGCTCGGTTTCCCGTTCACCCGACTGGCTGACCTGAGCGAGACTGCCGTTGTGCTCAGCGAAAATCCCGGCAAGGATGACGTGTACGCTTTTCTCAATCTGATGGCCAAGGCAGGCGCTTCGACCGGGCTGCCGGCCTTCCGGGTGGCCGTCACCACTAGCGGCGATGTCACCCGTTATGCCGACAGGGATCTGCTGTTGTTGGGCAGTTATCGGGAAAACCGCCTGTTGCAAAGTTGGAGCGATGCGATGCCGGTCTCCATTCACGATGGCCGCTGGACTGCGCGTCGAACCGGTCTGTTTGAGAAACTCGAGCACCTCTTCAGCAGTCAACCGCTGAACGACACGGCAGATGCGGAAAGTTATCTCGATGACCAGGTCGAGGGCAGTGTCATTCTCATGGGCTTTCGCTCACCACTGAATTCGTCTCGCAACGTGGTGGCTCTGACCGCTCGCGAGGCCAGCAGCCTGCCGGGCTATGTCACTTCCCTGTTCGATGAGGGATTTGCGCGGGCGATTCGAGGGGAAGTTTCGGTAGCCGGTCGATCCGAGGTCGCCAACTTTACGCTGTTTCCTTCGTATTATCTTGGCGACCTGCCGTGGTTCACCAGTCTGCGACTGATGATGGCGCGCCATGTGCTGTTGCTGTTCCTGGTCTTTCTCACCGCCGTGCTGGTCGCGGGATGGAGTTACACCGGCCTGCTGAAAAGGCACGCCCGGGCACGTATATCGAACGCATCAACCGTTCGGGCCTGATCGTGGCAACCGAAATGGCGTCCTGTACTGGCTGAACCATTCAGCACCGATTCATGCATGAAGGGGTTTACTGACGATCGATCCTGATCGAGGCAAAGCCCCTTCGTTGACATGTATTGGAAGCCGTTCTGGTTGGTCTGTCTGCTGAGCCTGGGCAGTCTGGTGACTGTCGAAGCCGCTACCGCAGGGCCCTGGACGAATGCCATCAGCGTTACACGGGAATATCGAGGTGATCCTGCGCAGCCTGCGTTGCAGGCCCATGAGTCACTGCAGCGGGTGCCGATGGTGTTATCTGGCCCGCGGCGGGAATCGCATGTCTTCGCGAGCGGCATCGGGGCGCGCTCGGGCATTGCATCCTATCCTTGTCCTGTCGCACCACGTTTGGGCCAGGTCGCGGTCAGCCTCGATGACGACACCGACCGGGATGGCTATTTTTCCTTTTTCTCGCTGCGCTTTGTGCCACGGGGCTATTGCCAGCACCGTTATGTCTTCGCGCGCCTGTTTCTCAGTTATGAAGGCGGACCCTGGAACCTGTTGTACCGAACCCATGCCTGGGAAGGCGGATCCGGCGCCGATCCGATCATGCTCGATACGCGACTCCAGCAAAACTATCCCACCGGTTTCTACGACCTGCTGATTGAGCTCTACGATGCGGCCGATGGCCGCTGGCTGCTCAGCGAGGGGCCCTACGAAACTGCGGCGTTGCGTTCGCTTCCACTCGAAGCGGAATCGCTGGACGTGTTTGACACGGGTCCCCGGCTCGGCTACGTCTTCTATGGAACAGGCGCGATTGGTGTTGAATGGCTGATGCTATTGCTGACGGTCATCTGGCGTCGTTTGGCCAACCGCCGACGTTTCCGTCGGAACGCGGTTTTTTTAGGATAGACGGAAATCTCAGGTATACTAGCGCCGATTTCTTGCCGGCCTCGCTGTGAGGCCAACCAAATGAACCTGCATATTGAACAGGTGGAGGCGTTTTCGCGGATGACTGTACAGGTCCCTGGGCATATCGGGAGGCTTTTTTCATGACGGCGGAGTCCGCAGAGGCGGTAACCTCGCCGGAGAACCGAGAAAGCGCCGATCAACGGGCTGGTTCATGGGCGATCAATCTGCTGGTGCTGCTGGCGCTCGGGCTGATCTACAGCGCCCTGATCATGGATGACCACGTCGCGCCAGCTGTGACCCGTTCACCGAACAGTGCTTCACTGGCGGCTGGTGATGCAGCCAGGAGCTGGCTGAAACAGCAACGCGCTGCCGGCAAGGCTGGTGATCTCGAAAGTGTCTACACCCAGGCGCGCCGTTTCGATGCCGACGGCAAGCGTACCGATGCGTATCTGCTGTATTTTTATGCGGCCAGAAAAGGGCATGGCCTGTCGGCCATGGCGCTGGCGCATGATTCCGATCCGGTTGGTTTCTCTCCCGACAACTCCATCACTGGCGTGGCTGCGCCTTTCGAAGCCTATAAATGGTACAAGGTCGCGGAGAAAGCGGGCGTAAGCGAAGCAACCGGCAAACTCGCCAGCCTTGAACAATGGGCCAGAGCCGAAGCCCGCAAGGGCAACCCACAAGCACAAAGGATCCTGTTGTTATGGCAATGATCTCGAAAACAGCGATTGCCCTGATCACCGGCCTGTTGCTGTCGCTCTTCACCGTGGTCAGTGCTGGCCAGGTCGAACCATTGCTGCTCAAGGGGAAAAGACACCTCTACCAGCGGGTCGTGACGCGGCCAGGGGCGATGCTCGAGGCCCGGCCAGGCCACGACCAGGATGCTCACAAGGCGCCGGCCTTTTCGATCTACTACGTCTACAGCCGCAAACAGCTTGGCCAGACTGAGTGGTTGCAGGTGGGCGATAACACGACCGGCAAGCATCTCGCGTGGGTTCGCGGCTCACAGACCATTCCGTGGCAAAGGGGTCTGACCGTTCTGTTCCGCAATCCCCTGGGCCAGGAACGCGCCCTGTTCTTCAGGGATGAGAAAACCCTGAAATCGCTGGTCGAGAAAGGCGACCGCAAAACCTACGAAAACTATTACCATCAGGCTGTCGAGGGCAAACTCGGCGCCGATTCACCCGTGGTGGCCATTCAGCCCGACGATTACATCGATCCAGCACGCCAGTTCTATCTGGCTCCGATCCTGCAATCCGAGGATGTCTTCTTCGGAGAGGGGCAGGCAAAGCTGCTGCGGGTTGCGACTGTCACTGAACAGAGTGCTGCTGGACAGCCGGTCGTCGAAGAAACCACGGCAGATGACGCCAAAACTGCCGACGCCGCCAAACCCTACACCGTGGGCGTGGTGTTCGTGGTCGATGCGACCCTGTCGATGGGACCCTATATCGACCGCACCCGACAAGCCATCCACAAGCTCTACGATGCACTCAAACAGCAGGATTCGTCGGGCCAGATGCGCTTTGGTCTGGTCGCGTTTCGTGACAACACCGAAGCGGTTCCGGCGCTGGACTATGTCGTTCGCCGTTTTGCCACGCTGGCGCAGGGTGCGGACGCCAATCAGTTCTTTGCGGCCGTGGACCAGGTCGCGCCAGCCACCGTTTCCAGTCAGGACTTTCGCGAGGATGCCTACGCCGGTATTCGTGAAGCGCTCGAACATACCGACTGGAAAGGGGTCGATGGACGCTACGTGATCCTGGTGACCGATGCCGGTCCACGTGGTGCACATGACCCGCTCGGCAGCACCGGTCTGAGCGCTGACACGCTCAACAAGCTGGCCCAAAGACAGCATATCTCGCTGACAGTATTACACCTGCTGACGCCCCAGGGTGCCGCGAACCACGCCGAAGCAGCCGATCGTTACCGCCATCTGTCGCGCTATCCCGGCCTCGGTTCACTCTATTATGGTGTCACCGCGGGTGATCTTCAGCAATTCGGCCAGGCAGTCGATACCGTGGCGCAACAGATCGGGCTGAGTATCGAGACCGCCATGAAAGCACAGCCTGGAGCGCCTGACGGCAAGGCATCCCTGGAAGCCCTGAAAGGCAAGATTTCCCGCATCGGCCACGCGATGAAGATTCACTATCTGGCGGCTGGCAAGAAGAAAGTGCCCGATCTGGTGGATGCCTGGGTGCTGGATCGCAGCTTCTCCGACCCCGGTCGCAAGACACTCGATGTCGGCGTGCTGATGACCCGCGACCAGCTCAGCGATCTGCACCAGCGACTCACCGCCTTGCTGGCTTCATTCGAGGACGGTCTGTTGCAGCCGGAGAATTTCATCAATGACATCAAACAGGTGGCAGCGACGCTGACACGTGACCCCGACAAGCTGAAGGCGGTGGCAGACAAGGATCTCGCCTCGGTCGGTCTGATGCGCGAATACCTCGAGGATCTGCCATATCAGAGTGAAGCGATGTCGATCTCCCTCGAAGACTGGAAACGCTGGCCGGTGGCGCGTCAGTTACGGTTCATCCATCGCCTGCAAGAGAAACTGGCCTATTATCAGGCGCTCTACGATCACCCCGACATGTGGTATTCGCCCGACGGCCAGCCGGTCAATGGCGAATCGGTCATCGCGCTGTCGCTCGACATGTTGCCTTGACGACTGCGCCGATCCATGCAGGTTTCCAGAACGGAATCCCCGCGGGTGTTGATCTACCACCTGAGGGAAGTCATCAAGACCCGCGAGGCAGAAGGTGCCAATTTCCGCCTCACCGTGCCGAGCCTGCAGATCGGTCTGGGTGAAAAGATCGCACTGATCGGTGAAAGCGGCTGCGGCAAGAGCACCCTGCTGGACCTGCTTGCGCTGCTCTCCCGTCCGACCGAATCGGCGGCTTTCCGCTTCCGCCCGGAAGGCACCCGCGAAGCACTCGATATTGCGGCATACTGGCGCAGCAGGGACCTCGACGAGCTTGGCGATCTACGCAAGCAGCAGATCGGTTACGTCATGCAGACCGGCGGCCTGCTGCCCTATCTGACGGTCCGTCAGAACCTTACGCTGTCGCGCAAATTGCTGAATATGCGCGACGACAGCAAGGTCGATGACCTAGCCCGGAATCTGGGCATCCACCGCCACCTGGACAAGCTGCCGAGCCAGCTTTCCACCGGCGAACGACAGCGGGTCGCCATCGGTCGTGCACTGGCGCATCATCCCTCGATCGTGATCGCCGACGAGCCGACCGCATCGCTCGACCCGATCGCCGCCAAGAAGATCATGGCCCTGTTCATCGAACTGGTGGAAGCCATGAACATCACCGTCATCGTTGCCAGCCACGCCTGGATGCACGTACGGGAACTCGGATTGCGGCGGATTTCGCTGCATACCCGGGTCTCGGCTGACGGCCAGCTGGCGGAAACCGTCGTGCGGGGGTGAATACGGTACCATGAGCCATCGAATCCGCACCCTGTTCTGGCTGGCCGGCCGCGATTATTTCCTCGAATGGCAGATGTCGGGATTCACCGTGCTCGCGCTGGCCGCGGTACTGGGTCCAATGCTGATTCTGTTCGGTCTCAAGAATGGCATCGTCGGCAGTATGCTCGACCAGTTGGTCAACAACCCGGCCAACCTCGAGGTGCACAGTACCGGCCCGGCCCGTTTTGGCCAGTCGTTCATCGATGCGCTGCGCAGCCGTCAGGATGTACAGTTTGCCATCCCCGAGTTTCCCGATATCGCCTCCAGTATTCAGCTCAAGGGTGGCCGGGCAGGGCGGATCGTCAAACTCAGACTGCGGCCCAGCGGTGCCCGGGATCCGCTGCTGACGGGGGCTGCGCCCCCGGAGGGCATCGATATCCTGCTGTCGGAGAACGCCGCCAGAACCTTGCAAGCACAACCCGGTGATGTCCTGGAAGCGCGTCTGTCGCGTATCTACGGCGGACACAATGACAGCCGAAAGCTCAAACTGGTGGTCAAGGGCATCGACACCGCGCTGGCCGGGATGACCGCGCTGGCACCACTGGAACTGGTCCAGGCCATTGCCGACTATCGCGACGGCCGCGCTGTCCCGACCATGAACTGGCCGGGCGATGACTCGCCTCGCGGTGAGCGTAGCTATCCCGGATTCCGCGTCTATGCCCGTTCGATACACGACGTACAGACCATCCGCCGGGATCTCGAGCTGCAGGGCGTCGATACCGAATCACGCAGCAAGGACATTGCCGTGGTTCAGTCGGTCGATCGTAATCTGACCCTGATCTACTGGCTGGTCGCCATCATCGGGCTGCTCGGCTACACGCTGTCACTGAGCGCCAACCTGTGGGCCAACATCGACCGCAAGCGGCGCGATCTGGCTGTGCTCCGGGTAGTGGGTTTTCGCACCAGCGATATCATCTGGGTGCCGGTCATTCAGGCCATCTATACCGCGCTGCTGGGCTGGGGCTTGGCCGTCGCAATCTATTTTGCCGTCAGCCGCTCGATCAACCACATCATGGCCGGCCACCTGCAGGCGGGGCAAACCGTTTGCAAACTGGCGCCCTGGCATTTCACCGCCGCGTTACTGCTGACCCTGGCCGCGGCAATCCTCTCGGCCGTGCTGGCGGGCTATCGCGCCTCCCGCATCGAGCCGTCGGACGGGCTCAGGGAGCTATAGTCGGTCATGGCCGCAGACCGGGCAGGCCGGATCCTTCGGCAGCGTGATCGTTCGCCATTCCATCGTTCGGATATCCATCAGCAACAGCCGACCTGGTCGTACCTCGAGTCCACCCAGTAACTTGATCGCCTCACTTGCCTGAATGCTGCCGATGATGCCCGGCGCCGACGCCAGCACCCCGATCTGCCGGCAAGTCTCACCCTCACCCTCGTTCACCGGCTTGTAAAGGCATTGATAGCAGGGTGACGCGGGATCTCGCGCATCGAACACACAAACCTGACCCTCGTAGCGAATCACACCGCCGGAAACCAGTGGCGTTTGGGTGGCATGACAGACAGCATTGAGTTCGAAACGTGATGCGAAGTTGTCACTGCAATCGATGAAGACATCCACTTCACGCGCCAGCGCGGTGAGTTCATCCGCATCCAGCGCACGGGCCAGGGTTCGGACCTCGATATCGGGATTGATCGCCGCCAGCTTTTCCGCCCCGGATTCGACCTTGAACTTGCCGACATCCCGCTGGGTATGAATGATCTGGCGTTGCAGATTGCTCGTTTCGACGACATCGAAATCGACCAGCGTGATCACCCCCACGCCGGCCGCAGCGAGATACAGCGCCACCGGTGCACCCAGCCCACCAACGCCGATGATGCAGGCATGCGCATCGAGCAGACGTTGTTGCGCCTCGACCCCGAAGCCTTCGAGCTGCAGATGGCGGCCATAACGGCGGCTTTGTTCGGGTGTCATTGGAAAAAATGGGCGTATGTAAACATTTTGTTCGAAGTTTGACCCAGATCACTATTCAATGTAAAACCGATGATCGGTTGGCCAGTACGCCGACAGGTCGATTTACCACGAAGGTGGTTGATTGTCATGCAAAATGTCCGCCGCATTGGTCATGCACGATGCGCGGATACGACATTCCACAAACAGCGAGAGGAACGATGAAGACCAGATTGATAGTCACAAGTATTGCCATTGCCATGAGTCTCGGCGCCTGCGAAAAGGCGAGCGACCTGGCGGAGGCTGGCAAGGAAGCCGCCAGCAATGTCGCGGAGAAAGCGGGTGATCTTGGCTCCGCAGCCATGGACAAGGCCAAGGAAGCGGGTGCAGCCGCGATGGATACCGCCAAGGAAGCCGGCGCGGCGGCGGTTGACAAGGCGAAAGAGGCCGGATCGGGCGCGATGGACGCCGTCAAGGATGCCGGTTCCGCCGCTGTCGAAGGCGCCAAGCATCTCGGTGACAAGGCTGCCGAGGGCGCGGCTGCGGTTGCCGACAAGGCCAGCGAAGCGGGAGCAGCCGCGATGGAAAAGGCGAAAGAAGCCGGATCTGGCGCCATGCATGCAGCCACGGAAGCGGGTTCGAAAGCTGTCGATACCGCCAAACAGGCAGGACAGGCCGCTGCCGAAGGCGCTGGCAACCTTGGCCACAAGGCAGCGGCAGCCGCTGGCGCCGCGGGTGCGGCTGTGGCAGCAGGTGCCGCGGCCGCTACGTCCGGTGGCGGGGGTGACGACGTCAGCGCCGCAATCCAGGCCGCGAAAGACCTCTATGCCAAGGCCAAATCCCATGATGCCGCCTGGCGGGATACTGAAAAACTGATCAAGGCCGCGGAAGAAGCCGCCAAGGGTGGCGATACGGACAAGGCCATGAAACTGGCTGCCCAGGCCAAGGCACAATCCGAAAACGCGCTCAAACAGGCGGAAGCACAGAAATCCGCCGGCCCGCGTTTCTGAACCATCCACAAGGATCGAGCCGGCACTTTCATTACCGGCTCGATTCTGATCGTTTTTACGCCCCGAAGTGATGGATTCAGGGTTCCGTTCAAGTTGCCATCTCGGTGGCCAGCTTGATGGCGGCCCGCAGGCTGCCATCATGGGCTTCGCCGCTGCCGGCCAGATCCAGCGCCGTGCCGTGATCGACCGAGGTGCGAATAATCCCCAGCCCCAGGGTCACATTGATCGCGTGGCCGAAACCAATGTGCTTGAGTACCGGCAAGCCCTGGTCGTGATACATCGCCAGCACCGCATCGGCCTGTTCGAGTGTGGCCGGGGTGAACAGTGTATCGGCCGGCAGCGGCCCGGTCAGATGCAGGCCACGCGCCCGTAGCGTCTCCAGCGCTGGAATGATGGTATCGATCTCTTCGGTACCGAGATGTCCGTTCTCGCCGGCATGCGGATTGAGTCCGCACACCAGAATCCTCGGCGCCTCGATGCCGAATCGCCGGCGCAGTTCATCGTTCAGGATCGTCAATACCTCGATCAGCAGTTCGCCGGTGATCCGCGCAGAAACCTCCTTGAGCGGACAATGCGTCGTCGCCAACGCCACGCGCAACCTGTCCGCTGTCAACATCATCACCGGCCGGACATCGCCACAACGCTTGGCGATGTATTCGGTATGGCCGGTGAATGCCACGCCGGCCTCATTGATGATGCCCTTGTGAACCGGTGCAGTGACCAGGCCGGCGAAACGGCCGTCCAGGCAGCCATCGACCGCGATATCGAGCATTTCCAGCACTGTTGCCGCGTTGCCGGCATCGAGTCGTCCGGCCGTGACCGGCCTGGGGAAATGTACCGGATGCAACCGCAGACCAGGCGTCTTGCCCGAGCGGTCGGTAGTCAGCGTGGATTCGCTCAGATGGAGCGGCAGCCCCAACTGGCGTGCCCGTTCGGTCAGCACATCGGGATCGCCGATGACGACCGAATCACCGAGTTGACCACGCGCTGCCAGGCCGATGACGAGGTCGGGCCCAATGCCGGCAGGTTCGCCGGAAGTGATGACCAGGGGCAGGGCAGGCAACGCGGGTTTCCGTCAGCTGGCCGGCTTCAGCTCGGGCAAACGGTTCTCGACAAAGGATTCATCGCGTAGCCGTTGCAGCCACAGTTGCAGGTCTTCCTCCTGTTTCTGCTGGGTCAGCACCGCTCGCGCCCGTTCGCGCAGCACCTTCATCGGCACCGATGCGTCGCGGCGACCCTCGAGCTGAACGATATGCCAGCCATAGCGGCTCTTGAATGGCTGACTGATCTCGCCGGGCTTGAGTTTGGACAGCACGGCCTCGAATGCGGGGACGAAAGTGCCGGGAAAATTCCAGCCCAGATCGCCGCCTTGTTCCGCGCTGCCCTTGTCCTCGGAATATCGACGGGCCAGTTTGGCAAAATCCTCGCCAGCCAGGATGCGGGACCGGATCTTTTCGAGTTTTTCCTTACCGTCGTCGGAGGTGATGAGAATATGGCGTGCATGCGATTCGACACTCTTGGCCACATTCTTGTCGCCGCGAATCTCCTTGACCATGACCAGATGAAAGCCGCTCGGGCCACGGATTGGTTGCGAGACTTCACCGGGCTTGAGCTTTTTCACTGCATTGGCGAACACGGTGGGTAACTGGCTGGCCTTGCGCCAGCCCAGATCACCACCCTTGAGCGCATGCTGACCATCGGAATTGGCGATCGCCAGTTGCGAGAAATCCTCGCCCAGCAGGATTTGCTGGCGTAGTTTTTTGATCTTCGCGCGGGCCTGCTCGACCTGTTCCGGTGTTGCGCCACCCGGCACTGCCACCAGAATGTGCGCCAGCTTGTATTCGAGATTGCTGTGTTCGTTGAGGTTGGCGGCGATCAGATCATCGACTTCCTGTTCCGAAACATGGATGCGGCGATTGATCTTGCGCTCATGCAAGGTGCTGATGATCAACTCGTCACGAATGTTGTTGCGGAAATCGACGTAATCGAGCCCTTCCTTCTCCAGCGCCAGCCGGAAGTGCGACAGATCCATGCCGTTATCACCGGCAATCTTGCGCAAGGCCTTCTCCAGCGTTTCGTCATCGATCTGGATGCCGGCGCGTTTGGCTGCCTGCAATTGCAGCTTCTTGAGGATCAGCCGTTCCAGGATCTGGCGGTCGAGTGCCGCGCCGGACGGGATCTTGGCATCCCGGGCCTGCAACTGCTGGCGTATCAGCTTTTTCTCCCGTTCCAGTTCAGCCTGGGTGATGGCCTGTTCACCGGCAATGGCGACGATCTTGTCCAGCCACATCACTTCCGCATGCGCCGCGGGCAACCAGGCCAGGGCAGTCAGCAGGATCAGGGTGAGCCACCCGGCCGGGCGACGGGCGGGGGCGTCAGTTGTCATCGAGTACATAACCAGGGATGCTCTTTTCCAGTAAGGTGTTGCCGGTTCCAAACGAGGCCAGCCCCTTGAGAACCAGTTGGATATACAGACTGCTATTATATTCCCCCTGGTCGTTGATCACATAGCGGCGATTCAGCAATCGCGCCTTCCAGCAACAGGAATCATATTCCAGACCCGCCATGATCTCGAGATCATCGTGGGATTCGTGAGAGATCAGCCAACGGCCAAAGAAGCGCCAGCGCTGATTGATCGGCCACACCGCCGAGAGATTGCTCTGATTGATGTCATCGTCACGATGGAAGCGGTGTTCGAGATTCAGCACCCGCTGTGCCTTGCCCTGATAATGCAGCCGCACCGTCGCGACCTGCGCCCGCTTGAAGCGGTTGTCGGCAATCAGACTGCCGCGCAGCGTCCAGTGCGAATTGGGCTGGAAGGACAGCTCGGCCGCCAGATCGGAGCTGTGCGCGGTCTTCGGGGATTCGCCGGGCAGGGTCACCCGCCGATCGCGGAAATAGTAGATCTGGCCAAGGCTGACCGCAAAGCGTTCACTCGCATCCTTGTCACGCAGTACCCGGCTGGACAATGCCGCGGTGAGCTGACGGGTGTCACCGACCCGGTCGAGTCCGCTGAAGCGGTTGTCGCGGAACAATGACGAAAAGATGAATGCCGGTTCGTCCGAGTCGAGCACCGGAATGTCCGTCTGGTCGCGAAACGGGATATCGACATAATGCAGGCGCGGCTCCAGTGTCTGGACCGCATCGTTCGATGCCGTCCGGCGCTCCAGTACCATCCCGGCATCGATCGAGGTCGTCGGGACTTCGCGGCTGAGGGTGCGCCGTTTTCGTTCACCGGGCTGATCCAGATCGTAGCGGGTGAAGCGCCAGGTGGCGGTAGGCTTGAACCACATCCCCGGTGTCAGCCAGGCCAGATTGAGCGTCGGCGCGATATCGAAGCGGGTGACATCGGTCAGGCTGTCATGCAGAAAACGGGTGAAATCGGTGGCCAGAGACAGGTTGACGTGCTGGTTGTCCCAGGGCAGATCCGCTTCCACCGTCAATTGCGGCAGACGCCGGTAGGGACGGTCATCGGGCAGGATCGTCGCATCCACCGTCTGGAAGGCCTGGGCGCGAATCAGACCGTTGACATGCTGAGCGCCATAGATGAAGTCGGCCCGTCGCTCGATATGCGTGGTACTGGTGGTGCTCAGTTCACCGGAGAAATCCGAGAAATAGTTACCGTCGGAGACCACACCGCCGTTGAGCTGGATGCGCCAGTGCCGGTCGGGGCGGTAGTTGTGCTTGAGGCGGTAATAATAGCGATCCTGTTTGCGCACCTGATCGCGGTTGAGATAGTCGAGTTGCAACTCGCCTTCGTAGCGACGGCCAAGATAGCGGAACTCGTCACCCAGCATCACCCCGCGTCGTGACATGTAACGAGGCGTCAGCGTCATGTCCATCTGTGGCGCGATGTTCCAGTAGAACGGTTGCGAGAACTCTGTGCCGATCTCCTTGGCGCGGCCGATGGTCGGGTAGAGCAGGCCCGTGCGGCGGCGGTCGTCGATCGGAAAAGTGGCGGCCGGAAAATAGAGCAGCGGCACGCCCTTGAAGCGCAGCAGGGCATTGGTGGTGTAGCCGAATCCCAGGGCCTGGTCCAGTTGCAGCTTGCTGGCGGTGAATACCCAGTCACGCTTGCCGGGTGGACAGGTGCTGTAACTGGCGTCTTTCATCGTCAGCACCTTGTCCTTCTGGTCGATCGAGCGGGCTTCGCCGAAAGCATGTCGGGGAATGAACTTGTACTGAACCTGCTGGTAGTGACTGGTGTGCTGCCCGGGTTCGATGACCGCCGAATCGGCCTGCAGGATGAAATCGCGCGTACTGGCCTCGATCTTGCCGGCAGCCTCGATCTTCTGTGGCTGCTGATAGACCTTGACATGATCGGCGCTCAGGCGGCGGCCATCCTGACGCAGCCTGACGCCACCTTCGAACAGCAGCGCCCGATCGCCGGAGGTTTCCAGTTTGGCCGCATCCACCTGGATCACACCCGTGGCGGGATCGTCCTTTGCAGGCAATGACTGCTGCGGTATGGGCTGGCAATAGTGCCAGCGGGCCTCATCGGTGGGCGCCGACACCGAACTGGCGCTCCACAGCAACAGGCTGGCAAGGAAAAGCGTTGAATGAAACCGGGGTTGGGTCACGCAGTCGGGATCGTTAAAAGAGCGCGGATAGGATAATCTACGGCCCCGAAAATACCAATCGGTTTTCCGTCCGCGAGGATTTCGAAAAAAAGACCATGGCGCGTATTCCCGTTATCAAGGATATCCACGTCGAGCGCGCGATGTTCAGCTCGCGATTGCTGTTCCTGGTGCTGCTCGTGGGCGTGTCGACCGCTATCCTGCTGACCCGGATCTACAAACTCCAGGTGCTGGATTACAACCACTACAGTACGCTGGCCAAGGAGAATCGCATCCGCATCCGGCCGGTCGCACCGGCGCGTGGCATCATCTACGACCGTAATGGCAAGGTACTGGCGGACAATCACACCGCCTTCAACCTGGAGATCACGCCCTACCGGACCAGGGATCTCGGCAACACCCTGTTGCGGTTGCGCAAGCTGCTCGGGGTCAGCGAGGATCAGATCCAGCGCTTCCAGAAGCTGCGCCGCACCACACCGCCGTTCAGGCCGGTGCCGCTGCTGTACAACCTCAGCGATGAGCAAGTGGCACGGTTCTCGATGGAACGGGCGGAGTTCCCCGGGGTGGAGATCAAGACCCGGCTGCGGCGTTATTACCCCCAGGGCGAGCGTATGGCGCATGTGCTCGGCTATGTTGGCCGCATCAACGACCGGGATCTGAAAACCCTCGACAGCCGTGCGTATCGAGGCGCCACCCATATCGGCAAAAGCGGGATCGAAAAGTTTTACGAGGCCAGCCTGCACGGCGCTCCCGGCACCCGTCAGGAAGAGATCAACTCCAGGGGACGTTATATCCGCACCCTCAGTGAAAGGCCGCCGGTCCGCGGTGAGGGTCTGTTGCTGACGCTCGATACCCGCTTGCAGCAGGTGGCCTATGAAGCGTTGGCGAAATACAAGAGTGGCGCCATCGTGGCCATGGATCCCCGCAATGGCGAAGTGCTGGCGGCAGTCAGCCTGCCTGCCTTCGACCCGAACCTGTTCGTCAACGGTATTTCCGGCCGGGATTATGGACGCTTGCGCGATGATCCCGACCGGCCGCTGTTCAACCGGCTGACCTCGGGGCAGTATCCGCCGGGTTCGACCATCAAACCGTTGACCGCGCTGGCGGGTCTGGCGGCGGGGGTCGTCACCGCCGACCAGCGGATGTTCGCCGGCCCGTACTACACCCTGCCGAATTCACCTCGCAAGTATCGCGACTGGAAACGCGGCGGACATGGCTGGGTGGACTTGGACAAGGCCATCACCCAGTCCTGCGATGTCTATTTCTACGATCTTTCCTATCGGCTTGGCATCGATCGCTTGCATGCCATGTTTGCGCAGTTCGGATTGGGCCGGCCGACCGGCATCGACCTGGTGGGCGAGAAAAAAGGCCTCAATCCCTCCCGGCAATGGAAGCGCAAGACGCGTCATCAGGACTGGTTTCCGGGCGAGACGGTCATCGTCGGTATCGGTCAGGGCTATCTGCTGGCGACACCACTGCAACTGGCGGAAATGACCGCCTGCCTGGCCGAACGGGGTCGTTGCGTGACCCCGACCCTGCTCAAGTCACGGTTCGCCCGGGATGAGCGCCTCACGACCGCGCAAGCGCAGCGCGTTCACCAGATCGAAGGGGTCAGTGCCGAGCAATGGCACACGGTGATCGCATCGATGCGGCATGTCATCGAAGCACCCAACGGTACCGGCCGGCGGGCCTTCAAGGGAGTGCGTTATTCGGCAGCGGGCAAGACCGGTACGGCCCAGGTGTTCGGGCTCGACGAGGGTGAGGATTATGATGCTGACGAACTCAGCCGGCGATTGCGTGACCATTCCCTGTTCATCGGTTTCGCGCCGGTCGAATCACCACGCATCGCAGTCGCAGTGGTGGTCGAGCATGGCGGTCATGGCAGTCGTGCAGCGGCGCCGGTGGCACGCCAGGTCATGGATGCCTGGCTGCATGACGGTGCCGGAGCCAACAAGGAGGTGCCGTGATCGAAACCGTTAGCCAACCTGTCGCCAGGCCGGTACGACAATTTCTCCAGCGCCTTCACATCGATCCGCTGCTGTTGGTGCTGTTGCTGGCTTTGACTGGTGTCGGTCTGCTGGTGCTGTATAGCGCTTCCGGCCAGAGTGAAGTCCGTATGACGCGGCAATTACTGCGTTTCGGCGTGGCTTATCTGGTGTTGATCGGCTTTGCCCAGCTACGAATCAATACCTTGTTCACCTGGTCGCCGATCATCTATCTGGCCGGCGTCGGGTTCCTGTTGCTGGTGCTGTTGCTGGGCAGCGAAGGCAAGGGCGCGCAGCGATGGCTGGATCTCGGTCTATTGCGTTTCCAGCCATCGGAATTGATGAAGCTGGCGGTGCCGATGATGGTGGCTTTTCATTTTTCCGAACGCCGTCTGCCACCCAACAGCCGCGAAGTACTGACCGGCCTGGCACTGGTACTGGTGCCCACGATGCTGGTCTATCTGCAACCGGATCTGGGTACAGCGGTGCTGATCGCCTTTTCCGGGCTGGTGGTGGTCTTCACCGCTGGCATTCGCTGGCGCACGCTGTCCATCGCCGGCCTGCTGGCGGCTGGCGCGGCGCCACTGCTGTGGCACTTCATGCACGATTATCAGAAAAAACGCGTGATGGTCTTCCTCAAGCCGGAAACCGATCCGTTGGGCGCGGGTTACCACATTATTCAGTCGAAGATCGCGCTCGGCTCGGGCGGTTGGCATGGCAAGGGCTGGCTGGAAGGTTCACAGGCGCAACTGGCATTCCTGCCGGAGCAATCGACCGATTTCATCTTCTCGGTGTTTGGCGAGGAGTTCGGCCTCGTCGGTGTGCTGTCGCTGTTTCTGCTCTACCTGTTGATCGTCATGCGCGGGTTGTACATTGCCTGGCGGGCGCCGGATACCTATTCCCGGCTGCTCGCCACCAGTCTCAGCATGACGTTTTTCATCTATTTCTTCGTCAATGTGGGCATGGTGTCCGGCTTGTTGCCCGTGGTGGGTGTGCCACTGCCACTGGTGAGTTATGGGGGCACGTCGATGGTGACCTTGATGGCCGGCTTCGGTATGCTGATGGGTATTCATAATCAACACAGACTCCTCGGTCACGAATGAAATCCCTGTATCCGCTACCGAAGGCGTCGCTCAGGCGCTGTCTCGTTGTGCTGCTGTGGTTCATCAGTGGCGGGGTTCCGGTGCTCGCGAACACCGGTGTGATCGAGCGGGGCGACTATCTGCATCGCCCGGACGTGCAGGCATTCATTCAGTCCGTGAGCCAACAGCACGCCATCCCGGTGGAGAAGTTGCGCCGCATCCTCGCTCAGGCACGCCGCCAGCAGGCCATCCTCGATGCCATATCACGGCCGGCGGAGGGCAAGCCGTGGTCACAATATCGGCCTATTTTCGTCAATCCGGAGCGGATCGAAAAAGGCGTCGCATTCTGGAATGCCCATGCCAATGAACTGGCGCGTGCCGAGCAGGTCTATGGTGTACCCGCCGAGATCGTGGTGGGTATCATCGGTGTGGAAACCTTCTATGGCACGCGCATGGGCCGTTACCCGGTTCTCGATGCGCTGGTGACGCTCGGTTTCGACTATCCGCCCCGTGGTGCATTCTTCCGCTCGCAACTGGAGCAACTGATCCTGCTGGCGGATGAGGAAAAACTCAATCCGGTCGGTCTGCTCGGTTCCTACGCCGGCGCCATGGGAATGGGGCAGTTCATTCCCAGCAGTTACCGGAAGTTTGCGGTGGACTTCGATGGTGATGGCAAGCGTGATCTGTTTCATTCGGCAGCGGATGCAATTGGCAGTGTGGCGAACTATTTCAAGGTGCACGGCTGGCGCAATGGCCAGTGGATCATCAGTCCGGCACGGGTTGTCGGGCACGGCTTCGAGCAACTGGAGGCCAATGATCGGCGGCCGCGCTATAGTCCCCGCGAGCTGACGATGGCGGGCATTTTCTCCAGCGGGCCGGTTGCACCGGATGAAAGTTTGCTCTATCTCCGGCTGAATGGTGAAAAAGGGCTCGAACATTGGGTGGGACACCATAACTTTTTCGTCATTACCGAGTACAATCACAGCGTCAAATATGCGCTGGCGGTGTTCCAGCTGGCGCAGGCGATCAAAGACAGGAGAAAGCATTAGTGCGCCTTCGATCTCATCATGGCGATTCAGCGGCAATCATGCCCCGGCGGTTCGGCTGGCTGCTGGTCTGGCTGGCGGTTCTGTTGTCGGCCTGTTCTCATATGCCGCGCGAACCGGAGGGCAAGGAAGCCATCGATATCAATCTGATTCCGGAACCCAAACCCCGCTTCGAACCGCGTAGCAAATACGGTAATCCCGAATCCTATGTCCAGAACGGCAAGCGCTATTGGGTGATCCCCAATCCGAAAGGCTTCGTCGAACGCGGCAAGGCATCCTGGTATGGCGCCGAGTTCGATGGCAAGCGCACCTCCAGCGGCGAGACCTATAACATGTATGACATGACCGCGGCGCATCGTACTCTGCCTTTGCCCACCTATATCCAGGTCACCAATCTGCGCAACAACAAAAAGGTCATCGTCCGCGTCAACGACCGCGGGCCGTTCGCCAAGGATCGGATCCTCGATCTTTCCTATGCCGCCGCCCGCAAACTGGGCATGGTGGGGGAGGGCACCACCCCGGTCGAGATCCGGGTACTCGACCCGGCCGACTATGCGCCGAAATCCACGCCGAAGACAACTGTCGCCAAGCCCCGGCCGGTGCCGCTGACGACACCGGCGCCGGTCAGCGAACACCCTCCCGGGCAGGCGGTCGGCAGCAAAGCACAAGCCGTTGCAGAAACGCCGGCAGCAGCGACGCCGGGTATCTATGTCCAGGTCGGCGCCTATGCCCGCAAGGAGAGTGCCGATGCGGTCATGCAAGATGTGCAGGAGGCGCTGCAGTCACCCGCGCTGATCGTGCCGATCGAGAGTGCCATTGGCATTCTCTATCGCGTACGTGTCGGGCCATTTTCGTCGGAGAAGGCTGCGCGCAAGGTGTTTCCGGGGCTGCGTGACCGGGGCTATTTCCAGTACCGCATCGTGCGCCAGTAACCGCGTTGTTATTCCGAATCCTTTCAACCTGAAATCAGGGACGTATCGAACCGATGATCCGCATTGCTTTCTTTCTCTGTACATTGATGCTCGCCATCCCGAGCTGGGCCGGCCAGCCGGTGCCCACGCCACCGGAATTGAGCGCCCGGGCGTATCTGCTCGGCGACTATGACAGTGGTGAATTGCTGGCCCAAAAAGCCATCCACGAACGCATGGAACCCGCCAGCATCACCAAGATGATGGCCTCCTACATCGTCTATCAGGCGTTGCGAGACAAGCAGATCAGTTTGACGGATCGGGTCACGGTCAGCAAGAAGGCCTGGAAGATGGAAGGCTCACGCATGTTCATCGAAGTGGGCAGCAAGGTTTCGGTCCAGGATCTGCTCAAGGGTATGATCGTCCAGTCGGGCAATGATGCGACCGTGGCACTGGCCGAACATGTGGCCGGCACCGAGGATGTGTTCGTCTCGCTGATGAATACCCAGGCCAGGCGACTGGGGATGAAGGATACCCATTTCGCCAATGCCACCGGCATGCCGAATCCCGAGCATTACACTACGGCGGCCGATCTGTTCATTTTGGCGCGGGCACTGATTCGGGATTTTCCTGAAGACTACAAGCTGTATGCGGTGAAGAATTTCGAATACAATAAAATCAAACAATCCAACCGCAACCGTCTGCTGTGGACCGACAAGTACGTCGATGGCATCAAGACTGGCCATACCCAGTCGGCCGGCTACTGTCTGGTTACTTCCGGGAAAAAGGGTGGCATGCGACTGATTTCGGTCGTGCTGGGAACGGACAGCGATCAGGCGCGAACGGAACAGAGCCGCAGCCTGCTCAATTACGGATTCCGCTTTTTCGAAACCCGCAAACTCTACGCCGCCGGGGAGCAGGTGGCCAAGGTCCGTGTCTGGAAAGGGGACAAGACAGAGATCCCGCTGGGCATTGGCGAAGACATCTATCTGACTTTCCCACGCGGGCGTTTCGCTCAGCTCAAGGTGACGCTCGACCGCCCGCGCAATCTGTTCGCGCCGATCGACAGTGGTCAGAAGATCGGCAAGGTGGTGGTGCGCCTCGACGACAAGGTGTTGCGCCAGACACCACTGGTGGCGCTGGACCAGGTTGGTGAGGGCGGTCTTTTCCGCCAGGCCATGGACACCCTCCGGCTGATGATGGAATAGCAGCAACATTCATGAGCGAAGAATCCGACACGCTGTTCGAGTTTCCTTGTGAGTTTCCCATCAAGGTAATGGGCGCGGACGAGGATGCGCTGGCGGTGGTGTTGCGCCGCGCACTGAAGACCCATGCGCCGGATTCTGCCGACAACGAGTTCATACTGCGCGCCAGCAGCAAGGGCCGCTATGTGTCGCTGACGGTCACCATCACCGCTACCAGCAAACCCCAGCTCGATGCCATCTATCAGATGCTGACCGATGCCGAGGAGGTGCTGGTCGCGTTGTGAGCAGGCTGGCGGCGCCAGAGATCGTTCGTTTGGGCGTGCGGGACTACGAATCCGTCTGGCGCGATATGCAGGCGTATACCGATCAGCGTGACAGCGACACGCCGGATCAGCTCTGGCTGGTGGAACATCCCGCGGTTTTCACACTGGGTCAGAATGGCCGTCTGGCGCATGTACGCGATCCGGGCGATATTCCGGTGGTCCATGTCGATCGTGGCGGGCAAGTCACCTACCACGGACCGGGCCAGGTGGTGATGTATGTACTGCTCGATCTCCGACGCTGGCGGCTCGGGGTGCGCCAGTTGGTGACCCTGCTGGAGCGAGCGGTGATCGGCCTGGCAGCGCAGTTCGGGCTGCAGGCCGCCAGCCGCCCCGATGCGCCGGGCGTCTATCTGGGCGACGCCAAGTTGGCTTCGCTGGGTCTGCGTATCCGCCGGGGATGCAGTTATCACGGCGTAGCGCTCAATGTCGATGGCGATCTGACACCGTTTTTCCGTATCGATCCCTGCGGCTTTCCCGGCCTTCAGGTGACGCGGCTCGCCGATCATGCCGTCTTGCCGGAGCGGCAAGCCATTGCCACCCGCCTGGCGAACCAGTTCACGCTCGCTTTGCAGCGTCATGACCAAATCCACCGTTAGATTCCGGCCCTGAACCATTCATCCGGCGGCAAAAGTTTGCCGCTTCCCCTGCTGCCGGCAAGGCGGCAAACTCTTGCCATCTCGAACGGCAACGTTCACCGGAATCGCAGACCGTCCGACTCGTCGGCACGTGAGCACTCGAACAACAATAACAATAAAGGGTCTATTCATGAATTCTGCAAAAACGCTGGTTTCCACTGCCTCCGCCGCTGTCGTCCTTCTGTTTCTCTCCGGCTGTCAGCAGCCCGATGTCGCCAGTCTGGTGGAGCAGGCGCAATCGGGCCGGGGCGTGGATCTCAACGGTCAGAACTATCAACAGTATCTCGACCAGGTCGGCAACCAGGGTGATGCCGCCTCGGGCGCTGGTCAGACCGACAGCCACGATACCGGCGCTGGCTGCGCGATCACCGAGGCACAACAAAAGATGCTGGACGAGATCAACAAGGCCAGAGCGGCCGGTCAGGACTGTGGCGACGAGGTGTTCCCACCCGCGCCGCCGTTGACCTGGAACTGCAAGCTCGAACAGGCCGCCTGGGCCCATACCGACGATATGGTGCGCAACAATTTCTTCAGCCACACCGGCTCCGACGGTCTCGATGCCGGCAACCGGCTGGATGCGGCGGGATACAACTGGAAGGTGTACGGTGAAAATCTCGCGGCAGGCTTTCTCACCGAGGAGGAAACCATCAAGGGTCTGCTGAAAAGCCCGGGCCATTGCCACAACATCATGAATCCCAAGTTCCGCGAATTCGGCTCGGCACGGGTTTTCACCGAAGGCAACGATTTCATTTCCTACTGGACTCACGAATTCGGAACGGCGTTCTGATTCGCCGCGCTGATCCCGCCGGCCTTGCTACGCCGTTCGGTGCGGCAAGGCCGGCATTTTCGAAACAGCCCGCGGGAATCTCGGGCTGTTGGCCGAAGCCCCGCGCGGAAGCATCGAGCGCACAATCGCCAGCGAGCATCTTCAGTAATGGCGCCTGATGGTGGCGGGCCTGAACCTTGCCGCAAGCGTCGATACATTGCATGCACTGGGTACAGGTGAACATGTGGCGTTTGTAGCGACGGGGTTTGAGGCGCATGGGACAGGCGTGCTCGCAGGAGGCGTCGCATTCGGCGCAGGACCGTGCTCGGCTGCGGTCGAAAGCGACGACCATGGCTCGGCGGTTGCCCATCCATACCAGACTCTGAAACAGGCCGATGGCGCAGCCAAAACGACAAAACAGATGGCGCGCGAATGTGAATTCCACGGTCAGCAGCAAAGTGGCGATGCCAATGAACAATGACTGGTTTCGACTGAGCGTGGCGTGAAACAGATTGGCATAGATTTCCCGGGGCGGCAGCAGGTAGGTGAGCAGAACCACTGCCCAGAGAAAGGCGAACAGCAGAGCGGCGGTGATGGCGGGCAACCACCATCGTCTGTGGGGAATGATCCGGATGCCATTCTGCTGGACGTCGGGCAGCGGGGCTTTGTCCCATAGCGAAAGTCGGCCGCTGGCGCGTCGCATCAGGCCATTGATGATTTCGACCACGGAGAAATGTGGACAAAGCCAGCCACAATAGAGTCGGCCCCATTTCCAGGCAACCAGGATGCCGGCGCCGATGACCATCACGATGGGGAGCAGGAAACGGCTGAGCATGTTCCAGGCCATCTGTACCGATGATATTTCCCCGCTCCGATAGGCCGCCGTCCCCAGCAGCCAGGGATGGCGGAAGAAGATGAAATGATTCTGTTCCAGGTCGAAGCGGAACAGATCGAAAACCGGCGCCAGGATGAACAGCAGGAAAAATGCGCTTCGCCACAGCAGGCGTTGCTGCTGCATCGTCATGGCGTGGATTCGTTCGAGGTGCTCATGGCGCAATGGTAGCGTTGCTGATCCGCCCCGCATTGACAAGTATCAATGTCCGGCCGGTTGATGCATGCCTAGAATTCGGGTCTGAGCAGCGGATTCGATGACAACAATGCCAACCGAAAATGAGCCGCGATTGTTGCCTGGCGATTTTGCCATCTGGATTTTCATTTTTGCCGAATTGCTGGTATTCGGCGTGGCGTTCGTCACCTATTCGGTCGTGCGTCTCCAGCATCTGGAGATGTTCAATCACTATCAGTTGACGCTCAACCGGGCATTCGGTGCCATCAATACCGCACTGCTGATCACTGCCAGTTATTTCGTTGTTCGCGCGGTGCAATCGATCCATCACGACCGGGTGAGGCAGTGCATCGTCTGGCTGTATCTGGCACTTGGCTGCGGGATGGGCTTTCTGATTCTCAAGTCGCTGGAATTCCACCAGAAGTTTTCTCATGGTATCGGGCTGGGCAGCAACACTTTCTACATGTTCTATCTGTCGCTGACCTTTTTTCATTTCATGCACGTGATCCTCGGCATGATCATCTTGCTGGCGGTGGCCATCAAGGCGAAACAGGGTCATTACAGCGCGCAGAATCCGGTTGGCGTCGAGACCGGCGCTTCCTACTGGCATATGGTGGATCTGGTATGGATCATTCTTTTTCCATTGGTGTACATCATTCGATGAACAGGCTCTATAACGTGCATACGCTGTGGCTGGTGATGCTGGCCCTGACATTGTCGACCTATCTGATGGGGCGGCTGGGCCTGCACGGCCTCGGCATCGTCGGCTTTCTGTTGGCGACTTCGGTGATCAAGGGCACTTTCATCATCCGCGACTTCATGGCCTTGCGGGGTGTGTCACTGCTCTGGCGGGTGATCATGTACGGCTGGCTGTGGGGTGTGTGCCTGACCATTTTGCTGTGCTATTGGCTGGGGGTGCGATCATGGTAACGGTGTATCCGGTGTTCGATGTCAGAACCCTGCCGCGTGTCGATATCGACTTCATGAACCGGACCCATCTCGAGGAAGTCGAACTGGTCAACCAGGTTGGCGATATGATGCAGCGCTGGCAGTCCGCGTCATCGAATGCGAGCGGGTCAGTGCGCTCGATCGAGACGTTGCTGGATCACTGGCTCGAACACGCCAGGGCACATTTCGCCCGTGAAAACGCGTTGATGCAGGAGTATGCATTTCCGGCACTGGCCGTGCATGCCGAGGAACACCGGGCAGCGCTGGCCTTGCTCCAGGAGCGGGTGAGTGACTGGCGTCGCGGGCACGATTTCGAGCCGCTGGAGCGTTTTGTCTTCCACCGCTGGCCCAAGTGGTTCAATAATCACGTGATCACCATGGACATGATGACTGCGCGCTATGTCGTCATGAATGGCTATCACCCCTATTTGAGTGAAGATCCGGTATGAACGACGATATACCTTTCTACCAGTGCCAGCGGGATGAAGTGGAATTGTTCCGTCACGCCTATGCGCATCAGCTGCCAGTGCTGATCAAGGGGCCAACCGGTTGCGGCAAGACCCGTTTCGTTCAGCACATGGCGGCGAAGCTTGGTCGACCTCTGTATACCGTCGCCTGCCATGACGATCTGACCGCTGCGGATCTGGTCGGGCGTCATCTGATCGGAGAGGGCGAGACCTACTGGCAGGACGGACCGTTGACACGGGCGGTTCGTGAGGGCGCGATCTGTTACCTGGACGAGATCGTCGAGGCGCGCAAGGACACCACGGTGGTTTTGCATCCACTGTCCGACGACCGGCGGATACTGCCCATCGAGCGCAGCGGCGAGTTGTTGCAGGCGCCGCCGGAATTCATGCTGGTGGTTTCCTACAATCCGGGGTACCAGAACCTGCTCAAGGGTATGAAGCCCTCGACCCGGCAGCGTTTCGTCGCCTTGCGTTTCGATTATCCCCGGCCGGATGACGAGCAGGCGATCGTATGCCGGGAAAGTGGTATCGAGCCTGCCATGGCGCAGCGGCTGATCGAACTGGCGCAGGCTTTGCGCGCACTCAAGGATCATGATCTGGAAGAATCCGCATCGACCCGCTTGCTGGTGTATGCGGCAACCTTGATCCGTTCGGGCTGCGATCCGATCAGTGCCTGCCGAGCTGCCATCGTCGAGCCGCTGACCGATGAGGAAGAGACTGTCGAGGCCCTGATGGCAGTGGTTGTCGCCAAGTGGGGGGAGGCGGCATGAATCCGCTGCGGTGCCGCCATTGCGATGGGTACGTGCAACGCGGCCAGGCGCAGTGTCCACATTGCGGCATGCCATTGCCGCCGGCCAGCCGCATACCGATCCATCGAAGATTCCTGCTGTTCTTCGTCGCGCTGGTGGTTTTCGCCATGATCATGATGCTGTGGTTGCCGCCCGACTGGGCCGGACGCTAAATGTGATTTGAATCACTGAGTAAGAATGGAAGAATTCATTGGCAAGATCTGGCATCGATTCGTCACCTCGCGGGCGGAACGCGAATATCCGGCGGCAGCGGTCGAACTGGACGAGATTCGCAGGACGATCGGGATTTTCTTTCGAGCACTGGGCGGGGCAGGGGGGTTGCGTGTCGAGACTTCGACCCGTTCGTCGATGAACGCACGGCGGTCGTTGCTGGAGCGCATCGCCGGGACTGGCAAGACTGTTCATTATGCCTGGCGGGATGAAGAAACGTTGCGGCTGCCCCAGCGGATTGCGCTGTTTCCGGAACGGGCGCGCAACCGCGATCTCTATTTCTGGCTGACCGCCTTGTCGGTCGTACCGGCCCGGGGTTCGGACTGGATTCGACGTAATCAGAGCCGTACCCGGGCGGTGCTGGCGGCCTGGCCGGGTCTGTCACCCTGTTATCGGCGACTGTTGGCAGCGCATTTGCAGCAGCGTCCCGATCCGGCCACTTTGCCGGCCGATGAAGCGGCCCAGGAAACGGCGATTCGCAGGGCATTGCAGGATTTCGATTGCAAGGTCCAATTACGTTACGCCAGATATCCTCCAAGACCGGTGCCATTGTGGTTGCATCCGGCGCCACCTGTGGCGGAGCCCGGGACCGTACCCGTCGATCCCGATACGCCGGCGCAACAGAAGCCATCCAGTGGCGGTGGGCCACAGCAGCGGTCGAAGCAGCGTAAACGGGCCGAGCGGGTGGATGCGCCAGCGGGCAAGGATGGGCTGATGAGCTTCCGGCTCGAGAGCCTGTGGAGTTGGGCGGAATATTCTCGGCTCGACCGGGCGACCAGCGAGGAGGATGACGATGATGCCATGCGCACCGCGGAGGATCTCGATTTTCTGTCGCTGGCGCGTGACAGCCAGCCCGGCAAGAGCCGGATTCGGCTGGATCTCGATCTGCCGGCCAGCGCCTGGGATGACATCGTGCTGGCGGCAGGCATTCCAGTGGATGAATGGGATTACCGCCAGCAGCGGTTGTTGAAGGGGCATTGCCGCTTGCAGCGGATGACAGCACGCCATGTCGATGATGTGGCGCTGCCAGCCCGCTTGCAGCCGCAGGCGCGGCGGATTCGTCGGCAGTTCGAGATGTTACGACCTCAGCGCCGCTGGGTGGGGCGCCAGAACGACGGTTCGGAAGTCGATTTGGAAAATTATCTTCGTTTTCTGACTGATCGCCGTCTGGGGCAGGTCGCCAGTGATTTTCCGGTCTATCGGGCTTTGCAGCGGCAGCAGCGGGATCTGGCCTGTCTGTTGCTGGCGGATTTGTCATTGTCCACCGATACCTATGTCAATGATGAGGCGCGGGTCATCGATGTGATCCGGGATGGATTGCACTTGTTTTCGGAGGCGCTGAATGCGACCGGGGACCGCTTTGCATTGCACGGGTTTTCATCGCGTCATCGGAATCACGTTCGTTTCTATACGATCAAGTCATTCGATGAACCGCTGGGGGATGCGGTGCGCGGGCGCATCAATGCGGTCAAGCCCGGCTACTATACGCGGATGGGGGCGGCGATTCGTTACGCTACCGGTTTGCTGGCGCAGCAGCCTGCGGCTGACAAGCTGCTGTTGATGCTGACGGATGGCAAGCCGAATGATCTCGATCGTTACGAGGGACGTTACGGAATCGAGGATACACGCCAGGCGGTATTGGAGGCGGAACGACAGGGCCTGCAACCTTTTTGTGTGACGGTGGATGAGCGGGCAGAGGATTATCTGCCCTATCTGTTTGGCAGCCGGTCGTGGGTACTGATCCGTGATGCCAGCGAGTTACCGCGCAAGTTACCCTTGTTGTACCTGCGACTCACCCGTTGAAGCACGCCACCTCAGAAAAGTAATACGGGCGGCGTGCTGATGGGTTGGATCACTGGCCGGGGGCGCAACAGTATCTGGTTGGCTGGCTGGCCGGCGATGGTCGTTCGGTGGCGTGGCTGGAGCAGTTCGAAGCGCCTTGGGGGCTCGGGATGCCTGGTTCCGGCATTCAGGCCGTACCGGGATGGATCGAGGGGTGTCGTTTGTTGTTCATGGGTGTTGCCAAGGTTGACCTGATATCCGTGCAATACCAGGGGGGTGCTGATCAACAGGGCTGCCAGCACTGTTTTTGTGGAGTGCATTACCAAACCTCCGGAGTCTCGAACTTTTTGCCGGGAAAGGCTTCTTTCGACGAGACCGGGTTCCAGAAGTATCGAAGAAAGACGCCTGCCGCGGATTCTTTGAAGTTGTTCGTGTCAGTCAGCGAGGCCCATGCTCCGAGGGCCAGCCGCTGGTCGGGAGAATACCCGATTTCACCCCGGAGAGTATAGACGGCTGAAGACTTTTCTGCAGCGGGACGGCTGGTGACCACATTGGGGTCGCTGGTGGCGCGATCGTCGAGTTGCCGTTGCAGTGCCGGATCGTTCGGGAAAACGGGGCTGATGGGTCGGGAATAACGTTGCATGCCGACGGCAGCGTTGAGGCTGAGACTCAGTGGCCCGCGGGTTTGCCGCCAATCGAAGGGAATCCGAATCGCCAGATAGTCGTCGGGGCTGAAGTACCCGCCCTGGCCGAGGGTGAAGCCATCGAGATTGCGCTGGTAGTCCTGATATTCCAGTTGCAGGCCAATGCTGGCTTGTCGCTCGTCCTGCGATAGCAGGGGCCACTGGAGTCCACCATCGAGCCGCAGCTGGGCATTGTCGCGTACATGCTTGCCTGTCAGGCGGGCGACACTGAAACGGGAGTAGAGCGTGCTGGTCTCGCTGGGAAGCACCACGCCCAGTTCGGCGCTGGTGCGGCTGACACCGCCCCATTTGTGGCCGGTTAGCGGGTCGATGGCGCCAGCGTAGGCGAGCAGCGACTCGCGCACGGGCCGCCGGGACACCGTGCCGGATACCTGATAGCCGAAATCGTAATGGCGCCAGCTCAGTCCGCCATAGGCCTGCCGGACCGGGAAGGTCGACGGTGTCAGGCGCAGATCGGCGCTGAGATTGTCGCTGTGATAGGCGATGCCGGGACTGAATCCGCTGTAGCGATGCTCGATGCCACGGGTATCCGGGGTACTGTCGGACAGGATGAGCGACCCGTATTGCGATGCCTGGTTCGCCGAGAGTTGTCCACTGTCGAGTTGCAGGTGGCGCAGTTCGAGGGTGAGTTTCCCATCCCGGGGTTTCGCTATCTCCAGACTCACAGGCAGGACACGTTCTTCCAGTCTATCCAGTCCATGCTGCTCGCCGCGTGTCCGAATGGCCAGGCCTGTGCCAGCCGTCGGCAGACGATGGTCGATGACGCTGTCCAGCAATGTTCGAGTCCGGTCGCGCCAGTGCGGGGGCAGGTCTTCGGCGTTGTCTGCGCGGGCCAGCGCCTTTTCCAGATCATGCCGGGCTTTTGCTTTTTGCTGCCGCAACAGCGCCAGCCGGGCTTTCCCGGCCAGCAGACGAGGGTGGTCGGGGTGGCGCTGCAAGGCGCGCTGGTTGATCTGCTCGGCCAGCCGGAACTGTTTCAGTGTCATGGCGGCGCCAAAGGCGCCGGCAGCAGCATCGATACTGTCCGGATCCCGCCGCAGCACATCCTGAAACAGGGTCAGTGCCTTGCGGTCCTGATGTGTCGCTTGCAGGCCAGCGGCCAGCGCCAGCTTGAAATCGGGGTTGTTGCTGTAGTCCTGTTTCAGCGGCTCGAGCAATGCAAGGGCCTTTTCCGCCTGGCCCCGGGCCAGCCATGTTCGCGCTCGGGTCAACGCTGCGGACAGGCGCATGGCTGCGACGGCTTCGGTTTGTGCCGCATCGAGCGTCGAGGTGTTTAGCAGTCGCGTGACCAGCGCGTCGAATTCCGGCCATTGTTGCGTCTTGAGCAACAGGTCGGCATAGCGTACCCACAATCCCGGATCCGCGTCATGCGTCAGCATGTGACTGGCCTGGTGCGCGGCTTCGACACCGGCTTCACGTTGCCCGAGCCGAATCAGCAGGTCGGCCCGGTGCAGCGCGATGCGTGGAAAGCGCGCGCTCAGTGGCTGCATCCGCTCGGCCAGCACCCGGGCAGCCGGTTTGTCTCCGGCCCGGAGACGGGTCAGCGCTTGCTGGTAATCGAGTTCCCCCTGGGCTTGATCGAGCAGTCGTTGCATGGGGTAACTGCGACTCGATTCGGGAATTTGGGACAGCTCGGCCTGAACGGCGGGCCAGTTGGCAAGCCCCGCCTCGAACAGCGCCAAGGCATAATGCGCGCTGCCATCCTCATCCGGCAGTGTCCGCAACGGCTCCATCACTTTCCGGGCTTCCGTCTTGCGGTTCAGCCGAACCAGAGTGCGGGCCAGGTCGAGGTGCAACCAGGGGTTGTCGGCATCCAGCGCCAATGCCTGACGCAACAACGTCTCGCTCTGGTGGGGATCCTGGCTGAGGTTCGCCCGGGTACGAAGCCGGGTGGCCTTGAGACGATCCCGGGCCCGTTCATACTGGTCGGTGGGCAAGTGGTATTTCTTCAGCAAGGTGGTGGCTTGTCGGTCGTCACCCAGATTGATGAAGGCATCGATCAGGCCGGCCTGGGCGGTCTTGTTGCGCGAATCCTTTTGCAGGACCCGTTCGAAATAGTCGGCGGCGACACCGAAATCCCGGTTCCAGGAGGCTATCTGGGCGCGAAAGAGCAAGACTTCCATTTGTTCCGGGCGCTCTTTCAGCAAGCTCTCGATGATCTGTCGTGCGCGTTTCGATTCGCCGATATCGAAGAGATGGTTCGCCCAGTGATACCGCCGCCAGAAACGGGCATCATCGATGGCCGGGCGCAGCGATTGTTCTTTGCGCTTGTCGGCGCGGATGGCTTGTTCCAGCAGCCGTTCGGCTTTGCGGTAGCGGTGTTGTCTGAGCCGTACCAGTCCCAGGCCTTCGAGGGCATCGGCCCGTTTGGGTTGTTTTTTCAACATGGCGGCGAAACCCCGCGCCGCGTGTTTCAGGTCACCTTTCTCGAGCAGTGCAAAGGCGCCCTCCGGTGTTTCGTCGATGGGTATCGTCAGTTGTGCATAACGGTGGCGGATTTGTGGAAAGCGGGATTGTGGATACCGGGTGAGAAAATGCTGGTACAACGGCGCATCGCTGCGGCGGGCATGCAGCCAGAGCAAGGCATCTTTCCAGGCAGCCAGCAGTTTTCTTTCGCTTGCCGGATCGAGGGATTCCTCGCTCACGGATTCGAAATGCGCAATGGCCTGGCGGCGGGTTTTCTCGTTCAAGCTTTCAACCCGCGCCAGCGCCAGCCGGTAGGCGGTATTGGAAGGGTAGTGCTTGACCAGCTTTTCGAGCGCCAGCCTGGCCTGTTTCCAGTGCTTGGGGACACCGCCCATCGTTTCGAAATATTCAGCAGCATGAAAGCTGGAGGGTGGTTTCTTGCCGTGGAAGGCGGCCTCGTAAGCCTTCAGGGCCTCATCATATTTTCCCTGCAGGGCCAGGCTTCGGGCGCGTTTGAGTTGTTCATGGTCGATGGCGTCCGGATCGAAATGCCGGATTTCCTCGATGCCGAACAAGGCCTCCCGATTTCCCGGTTCGGCGCGCAGGACCTTGCGCCAGGCCTTGATGGCCAGTTCGGTCTGGCCCTGCCCATACCAGAAATGTCCCTGAACCAGGAGTTGGTGAATATCCTCGGTTCGGTTCGCGGCCAGCACGGGCGTGGCGCAGACGATGCTCAGCCCGCAGGCAACGAGGACTTCGGATTTCCAGCAGCGTCGGTGCATGGTGTCTCCCATTGGGTGGTCAAACGTCCATCGGGCTCGAAACGAAACCGTTTCTCCAGCCAGGCGAGGGCGAACAACGCCAGATTCTGGTCGTAGTAACGCGGTTCGTCGGTCAGCAGCCCGTTTTTCCACTGTGAATCGATCATCCGGATCGTGCGGTGCAGACGGCGTTCCGCTTGTTTGGACTTGAAGAAGGGCGCCAACGCGGCCTTGAAACCAATCGGTGATTTGCCAGCGCCCATGCGCGAGCGGGTGTCGATCTTCTCGGGTGGCAGCCCGAACGAGTCGTTGGTGAAGTCCAGCAGGTTGAGGAAGCGGGCCTTGAGCGGATCGGCGTCATTGAGCATTCCCAGCCAGAGATAGACCCGGATGGCGTCGTAGCTGCCGATCGATTCATTCGGCAGGGTCGTGAATCCCTTGTGGTGGTCATAGACGATCCAGTCGGGGACGATGCCGGTCGCGCCCGCCGCCAACAGCATCTTGCGGGTCGTGACGATGACCTGATCCCAGACCGTGGTGGATGATGCCCGCGAAAAGCGGCGCAGCAGCTGTAAAGGCAGATAGCTGGGATTGAGCTTCCAGCGCCCGGCATCGAGTTGGAAGCCCTCGCGTCCGGGCAGAACCGTTTTCCCCAGTCCGGGCAGATCACGGATATCCTGTATTTCGATATTGTGCAGAACGGCCTTGCCGAGGCGTCGCAGCTCGGGCCGGTTCCACAAGCGTCCAGCTTCCAGCAGCGCATAGGCCAGCCACATGTCGGCATCACTGGCGGTATTGGCATCGAGGATGCCCCAGTGCCCGCGATCGTCCTGGCCCCAGAGCCAGGCGGGCAGATGACGGCTCAGGTCACCTGCCGCCAGGTTGTCCCGGGTCCAGGCGAGAATCTTGTCGAACCGCTGGCGGTCATTGGCTACCAACGCATGGAAGAGTGAATAGGCCTGTCCCTCCGAGGTGGTTCGCCCCTTCTGGCTATGCTCGATCACGCGTCCATCGGACTGGATGAAATGTCCGGCATAGGCGTTCCACAGCTGCCATTGGCCCGTGCAGGCCGCCGCGTTGGCAGCAGTGGCCCGAACGGTGAACAGAAACAGCAGGATCAGCAGCGAGGGTTTGAGGAAATCCATATTCACATGACCACCGCTTCAGCTCGGACGCAGGTCGTAGTCGAAGCGGTTCTCGGCCTGATGTCGCAGCATGATCTTCATGATCAGTGACATGATCAGTACCACGGCGGTGAACAGCAGCAACAACGCCATGATGTGGTTGGAGAGGTACCAGCGGGTCCAGGTCAGCCAGGGCAGGTAGCCCACGTAGTAGCTCGGGGCGATCCGGAAACTGTCGACACGGTTGGTCTGGAACAATGTCAGGTCGCCGGTGAAGTTCCGCAGTGAGTCATCATCGTTGAGCGCGGCGGTGATGAGCGGGTAGTCGCTCTGATGATTGGCCGCCAGCAGCACCACGGTGCGGTTGTCGCCAATGGGTGACTCGAAGCTGCTGACCGCGGCCAGGTTGGGGCCAATATCCGAGAGAATTTCCGAAGCACTGGCAAAACGCTCACTTTTCTCGCCTTTCCACCAGAGCGCCGCCTTGTCCTGCCACGACAGCCGGCGAACCGACCACTGGCCATTGGCATTGCGGACGATGGGCATGGCGTCCCGCCAGTCGTCGAGCAGGCTCTGACGCTCATCGCCGCCGATCATGATGATGTCGCGATCGGTGGCGTCCACTGCCTGGCGCGGAAAGGTGACCAGCAGCCGAAAAGCAGGGTATCCCGATGCCGCGCCCAGTTTGCCCAGCACGTCGAGCATGGTGCGGATCTCGTTCGCGGTAGGGGACTCCGGCAGGATGACGGCGCTTTCGGACAGATCGGCCATGCGGGTGAAGGGATAGCCGATATTGGCAAACTTGGCATTGTCCGGCATGCGCGCGTAATGGGTCCAGCCGGTCAAATCGAAATGCGAATCCGGGTCGATGCCGGTCGTCATGTTGTCGGTATAGAGACTGGCGCAGGTCCTGGCGGCATCATCCGGCAGCTGGATATCATAGTAGAGCGTCAGCGTATTGAGCCCGGCCAGACCATCCTTCTTCAGGTACAGCGCACTGCTGTCCTCGATTCGGGGAATCTTGTAGCGTGGACCGTCCGGTGTCTCCACCGGCTGGGGGAGCGTATCGTTGGTGGCGACATGGAGGCTCTTGATCCACTGGCCACTGACCAGCACATCCAGACTGCTTTCAGCCTTGAGTGGCAAATCGCTGTAACTGTAGTTCACCGTGACCGGCAAGTCGTTCGCCCGCCAGTTGAACAGGTCGGGCGCGACCCGGAAATGGATGTCGATCCTGTCGGGAGAGATGCCATACTGGGTGAACCCCTGTGGTGGTGCCAGCTCACTGAAATAGGTCTTGCCGCCGTCGTTGAGCCAGCGTGGCGCATCATAGGGCTGACGCTTTCCGGGCATCACGGTATGGTTGAAATCGACATGGTCGCCGGCCAGGGGCGTCTGGCCCGAGACCAGGGTGGTCGCCGCCGCAATCAGTTCACTGTTGTTGCGCCCCTTGATGACCAGCAGTTTGATATGGGATTTGTCCTTGTCTGGCAGGGAGCGCATTTCCACGCCGGGGCCCTGGATCGTGAGCGATGGCAGAAAGTCATAGTGGGTGGCGGGAGTGGCCAGGACCACCGCGTGTCGCTCCGGTGCCTGATCGATCAGCACCGGAAAATCCAGGCTGCGATAGTCGGCCTTGCCACCGAACCAGGATGCCAGAATGCCAGCCGCTTTCAGCGCCGCCGGGGATTGACTGAGCGCCTGGGAGAAAATGAACGGCAGGTTGAGCGGTGCGTCATCGTTTTTGTCGTAGAACGGCAGTGGGAAGTCGGACAGATCATTGGCCAGATCGAGCGGGTGGGTCACGATCGTGAGCATGCTGTCCTTGTGGATGCGGGCGGTGACTTCTCGTCGCCCCAGCTTTTCGCAGTTTTCCTGAGAAACTGGCTGAAGTTTAAAAGATAACTGATTGATATCACTGATATATAAAGGATCAATCGGGAAGGTCTGAACGATGTCTTGCTCGACGGTGTCCGCAGTGAGGGGAATATTTCCCAACGGCTGGCCGTTCAATGAGATATCCAGCGCGCGGTAATCCTTCAGCAGCTGCCTGGCGATATCGACATGGAGTTTCAGTGAAGCCTGCTTGGCGACCCGATCCGCACGCAGCGCAAACCAGACAGAATCCTGGGAGTTGCCGCCACGCAGGCGGATCGGTCGATCGAGCCCCAGGTCACTGAAAGCCAGATGACGGGTTGTGACATCGACGAGCACCGGCCTTTCCTGTGCACCGGCGATCTGTGGCACCAGATAGCTGCTGAGTACCAGCAGGAAGATCACCATCAGCCACAGTGCGGTGCTGAAACCGGGCCGAACCCGGTTCTCGGGGTCATCGCTGTGGCCGCCCAGCGCCCGGAAAACCCCCAGTACGCCAAAGCGCACGATCTCGAAAAATGACGCCAGCGGCTTGCGCGGACTCCAGACGTGATACCAGCGTTCCCATGAGTCATCGCGGGCATGGGTGAAATACACCAGGTCACTCAACTGCGCTGGTGACAGATTGCCGAACAGCACACCGAGATGTTCGCCGGCCACGGTTTTCGCAAGGCCGGGGAAGGAATAGCCCTTGTCCCCATCGAACAGTTCGACGATGACGGGCTCATCACGTTCGACCGGCGCGCCACCGGGAACGTGCAGCGAGGTGTCGGTGAGCGAGATATCGCGCGACATGGCATCCACCGAGTGGCCATCGGGCAGATGAACCCGGGCGCGGAATTCGCGGTGGATGCGTGGGGTATCGCGGCGCTGCCGTTTCTCCCAGGCGACGCTCAGCGCGGTACCCAGAATAATGCTGTTGTAAACGGTCCAGCCCAGGTTGATCAGCACGGTGCCCGATTCATCGGGATTCAGCCAGAACAGTCTGATGAAGGCCACCAGCAAACCTGTCAGGTTCAGAATCAGCAACAGGAAAACCACCCGTGCAGAGCGCCAGTCGAAATGATCTTCGCGCACCACACCACCCTTGTCGGTGACATTGAAGCGGCCCCCGGAGGGATTGATGAGCGGCCCGAGTGTCGGCCCGATCAGGTGAGCGGAGATCAGGGTTTCATAGACATCGGCCCAAAAGCTGTGCCGGTAACGCCCCTGCATGACCGAATTGGCCACCTGTGCCTGGAACACATGTGGCAATGCATACACCGCGATCATGGCTGCCGAGGCCTGGATCACATAGGCCTCGAAAAACAGATAGGCCAATGGCGCCGTGAGAAAGATCAGCCGTGGCAGGCCGAACAGGAAGTGCAGCATGGCATTGAAGTAACACAGCCGTTGACCCAGCGACAAACCTCTGGCTACCAGCGGGTTGTCCTTGCGGAAGATTTGCACCATGCCCCGCGCCCAGCGGGTTCGCTGGCCGATATGTTGCGACAGCCGTTCGGTCGCCAGTCCTGCCGCCAGCGGTTCATTGAGATAGGCCGTGTTCCAGCCTTTTTTCTGAATCAACAGGGAGGTATGCGCATCCTCGGTGACCGTATCGGTGGCAATACCACCGATCTCGTTCAGCGCCTCGCGCTTGAGCACCGCGCAGGAACCGCAGAAGAACGACGCATTCCAGGTATCGTTGCCGTCCTGTACCAGCCCGTAGAACAACTGCCCCTCCGGCGGGACGCGGTGATAGACCTGCAGGTTGCGCTCCACCGGATCGGGGGTGAAGAAGAAATGCGGGGTTTGCACGATACCGAGTTTGTCGTCCCGCAGGAACCACCCCATCGTCCTGCGCAGAAACGAACGAACCGGCACATGATCACAATCGAAAATGGCGATATAGTCGCCGTCGGTGTATTGCAGCGCATGGTTGATATTGCCGGCCTTGGCGCCCTCGGATGATTCCCGCTCGATATAGTGCACGCCGGCTTCCTTTGCAAACGAGCGGAATTCCTCGCGGCAACCATCATCGAGCAGATAGACATTGAGCCGATCAGCCGGCCAGTCCAGCTTGGCTGCGGCCAGTACCGAGGGTATGACGACCTTCAGGGGTTCATTATATGTGGGGATCAACACATCGACCGATGGCCACAGGCTACGGTCGGCCGGCAGCGGATAGACTGGCCGCCGCAACGGCCAGATGGTCTGGAAATAGCCGAGAAACAGAACCACCCAGGCATAGATCTCGGCCACCAGCAGGGCGAACGAGAAGACGTAGTCGAGCAGCGTCAGGTCGAGGTTGGAATTGAACCAGCCCAGTGACTGGGTCAGCCGCCAGTAGATATAACGGCCGGTGGCGATCACCGAGATCGATATCAGAACGATGACGCGATAGCGCGCCAGTTCGTTTCGAGGTCTCAGCAACAGGGACAGCCCCAGTGACGCCAGCACGAACAGTAATTGCTGGTCGAGCGTCAGGGGAATCGAGCTGAGCAGCAATACCAGCAACGCGGACGCCAACAGCGCCGGCCATAGCAGCCAGCGCCAGGAGGTTCGCTCGTTACGTCCACGTGGTTTGGTACGAGCGTGGTTGCCAGTTTTGTTGTTCAACATTTTTTCTCGGATCGCCCGCCAAGGCGCGTATTGCATACGTTCGGTTTATGGTTCCGATCGTGTTAACCCCCTTTGTTGCAGCACTGTGGGGGCAACGGCAATCACACAAAAACGTAAGAATAATGAAGGCATTATGCACTGTCTAGCACGTAATACTGTGATATTCCTTCCGTTTTTTGACAATTATTTCCAACCGGTAGCCCAAATTCCTCACAGGGTATCGTGACGGTGACTGCCAATGCGGCGCGCTGATTGGTATTCACTGAGCTGGTTGCACAACCCGTCAGGAAAATCGACGGCGAAAACGGGTATTGGTTCCTGGTATTCCGGCTTCCGGCCCGAATCGCCACAAAATTTTACAAAAACAGGGCAGTCAGCGAGGACCGGAAAATCCAGCCATCGAACGCAGTGTACGGATCCAGATACCGACCATCGCCAGCACTCTGCGAAGTTGCCCAAGCGGCTGCCAGACCCTGTTGTTGATCGCTGTACCAGGCGGATCCTCCGGTTCGGCCTGTTCCCAGGGAAAACAGTGGTAGATGCCCGGCGTGCTGAGGGGGATCCAGGGAAACTTGAGGATATCGAAGTAGGGCGAGGTATCGAAATCCGCTGGTGTACAAAGCCTCGCGTTCGGCATGTCCATGCGCAGATTGCCTTGCTTATCCTTTCTGACGACCGGCTGAATGGGGAAGTCCACCGAATAGAAAGCCTCAGCGATCAGGGTGGAGCATATCGTCCGTTTACGGGCAGGCGCACCTTGTCGGGTCTCGAACAGCGTCGAGCGCCAGCGGCGGGGCATGAAACAGTAAGGATACATCCAGCGCGCCAGATCGAACAGGTGTCGGACATCATATTGATGGCCGAGCCGCCCTAGCCCATGACGAACGATTCGTCTGGCATCCTGGCGAGTCAGCGACTGGGGGCGGCAAATGCGGACGTTGAAATCATCGTACTTGTCGATCGGGCTGAGTGTGGCGCCGATACCTAGCTCCGCCTCCAGCAGGAGATAATCGTCATCCCGGCCCATCCAGGCCTGCCGCATACACGAACGGATGTCACCTTCCTCCCAGTCGCAGATGCGGCCGATGAAAATCGCTGAATGTGTCCAGCGGCTATGTGTGACACTCTTGATCCACTGGGCGATGCGGGTTCTGCCTTCGACCAGGATGACATCACCCGGCGCCAGCACCGGCGCCGCCCGGTGCAATTCGGATTGTCCCTCGACCGGTGGCCGGACTTTGGTATTCAGCCAGCGCGCCAGCGGGGTATACAGACGATTGCCCATGCGGTTTGTCATGATGAGTCGGCCGCGGTATTCGGGCTAGCCCGCATTTCTCACAGGATCACGACTTGCGGCCTCGCTACGCGACCCTGTGAGAAATCCGGGCTAGGTTCCGATGCCATGCT
>CAZTJP010000003.1:0-34612 GCA_964613895.1 uncultured Thiotrichales bacterium
CTGGCGTTCGCGACCGAGGGCTGCGCAGGCGTAGTCGACACTACGTCGAGCAGCCCGACCGAGTGAACGACAGTCAGCGCGCCGCATTGGGCGGCCGCAGCCGTGATCCTGTGAGAAATGCGGGCTAGCCCGGGTTTTTCATATCGAAAACACGCCACTTTCTTTTTGCAGTGATTTCAGTCACTGACTGAACAACATACCGGTTCAGAAAGATGATGCTGCTGATTCGTCTGCATGGACTGAACCCGGCTTTCTCCATGGCTCTCATCGACGGGGTGTTATCGGGCGCACAACTGGTGTATATCGAGTCATGATCGCGTGCTTCGGTGAGGTAATGCGTAATTGCAACCAGCACGCTAGGAAAGATTCCCCGGCCCCGCCATGCCTCGATCGTTTCGCAATTTCCGATCAGGGGCACTTTCGGATCGAGGCCAAGCAGATGCTTGTAACTGCTTCGATAGAACGCATAGGAATGGTGAATCACGCGGCCTTCATGATCAAGCACGGCGAATAACAGATCATCCTTGTAGAGCTGCGCCCGGTACTGGGCATCTTCAAGCGCGAACAACTGCTGATGAACCTCTGGCTCCAGGCTGTCTGGAGGTCGATCCGCCCCAACCCGACATAATGTCAGATCCGGAAAATCAGCTAACCCGGGTTTCTCGCAGGGCCGCGCAGCGAGGCCGCTCAGCGCGCCGCATTGGGCGGCCACAGTCGTGATTCCGCGAGAAATCCGGGCTAATCCTGCCCGCTTCGACTCAGGCTTCCAGTGATAAACGACATCGCGTTGCAGACGCAACAAGCGTCCAGCCATGAACAGCAGGAACTTGCGAACACCGCGTTTACGCCAGACAGTAACGAGTCGCTGAAAGATTGCCGCAAGGCTGGTCGCCGAATGCACGCTGGATTCTGACTTCATCGGTCAGATAGACCGGCTTTTCAGGCAAAGGTTGCACGCCATGCCGGGGTCTGCCGTACATCACAGCCAACCCGCCAGGTTTGGCAGGATTATTCGACCGTGACGCTTTTGGCCAGGTTTCTCGGCTGATCGACGTCGGTTCCCTTGAGTATCGCTGTGTGATAGGACAATAGCTGTAGGTAAACGACATTGACCACCGGCTCGACGATCGGCGGCGTGGATTCGATATCGACGACAGTCACCTGTTCATCGCTTTCGAAACCGGCTCCGGCTTCTGCAAATATATAGAGTTTTCCACCCCGCGCCCTGACTTCCTCGAGATTCGACTTGAGTTTCTCTGCCAGATCGTTGGAAGGCGCCACCGCGATGACGGGCATGTTTTCATCGACCAGCGCCAATGGACCGTGTTTGAGTTCACCGGCCGGATAGGCTTCTGCATGGATATAGGATATTTCCTTGAGCTTGAGCGCCCCTTCCATGGCAATGGGATACTCGATTCCACGTCCCAGAAAGAGGGCGTGATCCTTGTCCACGAACTCGTTGCAGAGCGATTCGATTTCGGCGTCCTTGGCGAGAGCCCGTTCGACCAACGCGGGCAACTGGCTCATGGCGGAGACGATTTCGGCGCGTTTGCCAGCTGCCATTCCGTGATGCTTGGCAACCGCAGTGACCAGTTGCAACAGACAGACGAGTTGGGTCGTGAAAGCCTTGGTGGAGGCAACGCCTATTTCCGGACCTGCCTGGGTCATCATCACCAGATCAGACTCACGCACCAGTGAACTCTCGGGGACATTGCAGATCGCCAAAGAGGCGAGATAGCCACTTTCCTTCGCCTGCATCAGCGCTGCCAGCGTGTCGGCGGTTTCACCCGACTGTGAAATCGTCACGAACAGGCAGTCATCCGGCACGACATGCGGTCGATAACGGAATTCGCTCGCCACTTCGACCTGGCAGGCGGTATCCGCCAGCGATTCGAACCAGTATTTGGCGCACAATCCGGCATGATAGCTGGTGCCACAAGCCACGATCTGGATATTGCGAACCCGCTCGAAGATCTGCGACGCTTCCATGCCGAATGCACGGTCGAGTACATCATCTTGACTGATCCGCCCTTCCAGCGTCTCGGCAATGGCGTTGGGCTGTTCGTAGATCTCCTTTTGCATGAAGTGCTTGAACTGACCACGCTGCACCGAGCTGTCATTCTGTGTCGAAGTTTTCGTTTCGCGCTCGATCGGCTTGAGATCCTGATCGAACAATGCAACTTCTCCACGGGTGATGCGACCAATGTCACCGTTCTCGAGATAGATGAAATTATGGGTGACTGGCAACAGGGCCTGAATATCCGAGGCAATGAAATTTTCCTGTATACCGAGTCCGATGACCAACGGACTGCCTTCACGCGCGACGACCAGTGTTTCCGGCTTATCGGCCGCGATGACGCCCAGCGCATAGGCGCCCTTGAGATCCTGGGTCGCCTGCTGGACCGCTTTCAACAGATCACCGTGTTCGCGGTAATAAAGACTGATCTGATGAACGATGACTTCGGTGTCGGTTTCGGAGGTGAACGAAAAGCCCTGCGCCTTTTGCTGCTCGCGCAGTTCCTCGAAGTTTTCGATGATGCCATTGTGCACCACCGCCACACGGCGATCGCAGATATGTGGATGTGCGTTTTGCTCACTGGGCACACCATGGGTTGCCCAGCGTGTATGGGCAATGCCCAGTCCGCCCGGCAATGGCTCGTTGTCGAGTGCCGCTTCGAGTTCAGCAACCTTGCCAACACGCCGGTAGCGTGCCAGTCCACCATCAGCATTGACGATGGCCATGCCCGAAGAGTCATAGCCGCGGTATTCCAGGCGCTTGAGACCTTCCAGCAGGATGGGATAGACATCGCGTTGAGCGACGCCGCCTACGATTCCACACATATCAGTTTTTCCTCTTGCTCGGGCGTTTCCAGGTTTCTACCGTGACCTGTTTTGCACGCGCCAGATTGAGCGTTTCGGCGGGCGCATCTCTGGTAATGGTCGAGCCAGCGCCAATCGTGGCGCCATCCTCGATGACGACTGGCGCCACCAGCGCCGTATTGGAGCCGACGAATACGTCGTTGCCGATCGTGGTCTGGTGTTTGTTGACCCCGTCATAATTGCAGGTGATCGTGCCGGCGCCGATATTGGTATGCTCGCCAATACGCGTATCGCCGATATAGCTGAGGTGGTTGACCTTGCTGCCGGATCCCACTTCGGATTTTTTCACTTCGACGAAGTTACCAACCTTGGCGTTCTCATGAAGCACAGCCTCGGGGCGCAGACGAGCGAATGGCCCGACACTGCATCCGCTTTCAACACGCGCGTTCTCGATCACGCAGTTGGGCTCGATGGTGACGTTATCACCAATCCTGCTGTTGACGATCACACAATTGGGGCCGATACGAACGTTGTTTCCCAGTTCGACCTCACCTTCGAACAGGCAGTTGAAGTCGATAAATACGTCCTTGCCCACCACCAGTTTGCCACGCAGGTCGAAGCGGTGCTTGTCCGCCAGGGTGACGCCCTGCTTCATCAGGTTTTCTGCCTGTTCGAGCTGATAGCTGCGCTCGAGTTCGTTGAGCTGTTGCTTGTCGTTCACGCCGGCCACCTCCGATAACGCTTGTGCCTGAATACCGATAACGGCACCGCCCTCCGCGATACAGGCTTCGATACAATCGGTTAGATAATACTCGCCCTGGGCGTTGTCGTTATTGAGCGCATTCAAATATCGGGACAGGTCTTCCCGCATCGCACAGACGATACCGGTATTGCCCTCGGTGATCGCCAGTTCAGCGTCACTGGCATCCTTTTGCTCGACGATTTTGCGAATGGCGCCCGACTCGTCCCGGACGATCCGGCCATAACCCTGTGGATCGTCGAGCTCGACGGTGACCAGATTCATGCGACCTGCCGATATCCCTTCGGTTGCCCGGCGCAGGGTTTCCTCCCGGATCAGCGGCACATCGCCATACAGCACCAGCACCTTGTCGGACTGAACCTTGGGCATAGCCGCCTGCACGGCATGACCGGTACCCAGCTGTTGTTCCTGCAGCGCCCAGTCAAGGTTGGCGCCATTGACGCTGTCACGTACCTGATCGGCGCCATGCCCCACCACGACCACGACTTCCTGAGGGTCGAGTCGCGTCGCAGTATCGACGACGTGTTGCAACAGCGCCCGGCCTGCCAGTGGGTGCAAGACTTTCGGCAGGGAAGAACGCATTCTGGTGCCCTGACCGGCCGCAAGCACTATGATTGCCAGTGATTCGTTCATCAAAAAAACCGTGATAGCGTTCTATTAGACAGGAAAATCAGAAAAGTTCCCTACCTGTCCGCGTCAGACCGGTTGATTCTACAATGGCGCTTCAACAAAAAAGGCAGCCAGATGCTGCCTTTTCCCAATCCGTCACAAAAACTGCCCGTGTTTGCGATCAACGGCCCTTTTTACGCAATTTCTGGAGCATCTCCAGCTGGGCGGCTGCCGCCAGCAATTCTACCTTAACCTTGGCATAGTCCATGTCGCTGTCGAGATCCTTAAGTGCTTCTTCGGCGCGTTGCTTGGCTTCCAGCGCGGCGGCTTCATCGAGATCATCCGCCCGCATGCCACTGTCTGCAAGGACCGTCACCACATGGGGCTGGACCTCGAGAATGCCGCCGGAGACGAAGATCGACTCCATCTCGCTCTTGCCCTCCGGCTTGACCCGAACCTCCCCTGGCTTCAGACGGGTGACCAGCGGCGTATGCCGGGGCAGAATGCCCACCTCACCCATCTCGGCCGGTGCGTACACTGCCTCCACCGTTCCGGAGAAAATCTCGCCTTCGGCGCTGACGACATCCACATGCATGGTCATGGCCATAATACTGCCTCTCTAGGTGATCGTCTTGGCCTTCTCGACCGCTTCGTCAATGGTGCCAACCATGTAGAAGGCCTGCTCGGGCAAGTGGTCGTATTCGCCGGCGAGAATGCCCTTGAACGCTGCGATCGTATCCTTGAGCGTGACATACTTGCCGGGTGTGCCGGTGAAGGTTTCGGCCACGAAGAACGGCTGTGACAGGAAACGCTGCATTTTCCGCGCCCGGGCGACAACCTGCTTGTCTTCCTCCGACAATTCATCCATACCAAGAATGGCGATAATGTCCTTGAGCTCCTTGTAACGCTGCAACGTGCCTTGAACCTCGCGTGCCACGGTATAGTGTTCTTCACCGATGACATTCGGATCGAGTTGCCTCGAAGTCGAATCGAGCGGATCCACCGCCGGGTAGATGCCCAGCTCCGCAATCTGACGCGACAGTACCAGCGTGGCATCGAGGTGTGCGAAGGTCGTGGCTGGCGAGGGGTCGGTCAGGTCGTCGGCCGGTACGTAAACCGCCTGGAACGAGGTGATCGAACCGGTCTGGGTCGATGTGATCCGTTCCTGCAAGGCGCCCATTTCCTCCGCCAGCGTCGGCTGATAGCCTACCGCGGAAGGCATCCGACCAAGCAATGCCGAAACTTCGGTACCCGCCAGGGTATAACGGTAAATGTTATCGATGAACATCAGTACGTCACGGCCTTCATCACGGAAATATTCCGCCATCGTCAGACCGGTCAGTGCGACACGCAAACGGTTGCCCGGCGGTTCGTTCATCTGACCATAAACCAGCGCCACCTTGTCGAGGACGCCGGCTTCCTTCATCTCGTAGTAGAAGTCGTTGCCTTCACGGGTCCGTTCCCCCACGCCTGCGAATACCGACAGGCCGGAGTGCTGTTTCGCGATATTGTTGATCAGCTCCATCAGCGTGACCGTCTTGCCCACGCCAGCGCCGCCGAACAAGCCGATCTTGCCACCTTTGGCGATTGGCATGATGAGGTCGATGACCTTGATGCCGGTTTCGAGAATTTCAACCGATGCGGCCTGATCTTCATAACTCGGCGGTGGACGGTGAATCGGCATCGATTCCGATGCACCGATCTCGCCAACTTCATCGACCGGCTCACCCAAGACATTCATGACCCGGCCGAGTGTCTTTTCACCAACCGGAACCTTGATCGGTTCACCAGTGTTTTCAACGCCCATGCCACGCTTGAGACCATCCGAGGCGCCCATCGCAATGGTACGTACGACACCGTCTCCCAACTGCTGCTGGACCTCCAGCGTCAGGTTGTCCTGCTCGGGAACCTTCAGTGCGTCATAGACCAGCGGCACGGCATCGCGCGGGAACTCGACATCGACCACTGCGCCGATAACTTCAACGATATTGCCAGAACTCATAGTGTTCCTCTTCGAAAAACGCTCAAAATGCTAAATCCTGTAACCATCCAACCCGATCAGACCGCTGCGGCGCCACTGACGATTTCCGACAATTCCTGCGTGATCGCCGCTTGTCTCGCCTTGTTGTAATCGAGCTGCAATTCATTGATCAGATCGCCGGCATTGTCCGAGGCGGCTTTCATTGCCACCATACGCGCCGACATCTCGCAGGCAATATTTTCGACGACAGCCTGATAGACCAGCGATTCGATATAACGTGTCAACAGTCCGTCGAGCACTTCTTTGGAATCGGGTTCATAGATGTAATCCCAGTAATGGGTCAACTGCTCATCGTCCGCAGGTTCCACCGGAATCAGCTTCGACACATGGGGCGTCTGGGTCATCGAGTTGACGAACTCGTTTTCCGCCAGATACAGCGCATCGATCTCCCCTTCCAGATAAGCGTCGAGCATGACTTTGATCACACCGATCAGGTCTTCGACGTGAGGGGTGTCACCCAGATGGCTGGTGACCGCGCGAACATTACCGAGCCGTTTGAAAAATCCCTCGGCCTTGGAGCCGATCAGACACAGATCGACATCGACGCCTTTTTGTTCCCATTCGGACATCGCGTTGACTGCCTGCTTGAACAGGTTGATGTTCAAACCACCACACAAGCCCCGATCGGTCGAGACAATGATGTAACCGACTCGTTTCGGATCACGATCTTCAAGGAACGGATGGCGGTATTCGGGATGAGCCAGCGCCAGATGACTGATGACGTTGCGCATTTTCTGCGCATAGGGTTTGCTCGCCTCCATGCGATCCTGCGCCTTGCGCATCTTGCTCGCGGCGACCATTTCCATCGCCTTGGTGATCTTCTGCGTATTCTTGACGCTCTTGATCTGGGTCCGGATTTCCTTTGCGCCAGCCATCAGTGATCACCAGCTGCCATTGGCCTTGAAGTCTTCGATCGCCTTGCTCATTGCCTTGGCGATTTCGTCATTGAAATCACCACTTTCATTGATCTGCTCGAGCAGCCCGGCATGCTCCGATTTCAGGTAACTCTGCATTGCAGCTTCGAAAGCAACGATCTTCTTGGGATCGACATCATCGAGGTAACCCTCGTTCGCGGCGTGCAGCGAGAAAGCCATTTCAGCCACCGACATCGGTGAATACTGATTCTGTTTCATCAGTTCGGTAACCCGTTCGCCCCGCTCCAGCTGTTTGCGCGTAGCCTCATCCAGATCGGAAGCAAACTGCGAGAATGCCGCCAACTCACGATATTGCGCCAGTGCCAGACGAACACCGCCACCAAGCTTCTTGATGATCTTGGTCTGGGCCGCGCCACCCACGCGCGAGACCGACAGGCCGGCATTGATGGCGGGACGAATCCCTGCGTTGAACAAGTCACTCTCAAGGAAAATCTGACCGTCCGTAATCGAGATCACATTGGTCGGAACGAAAGCCGACACGTCACCCGCCTGGGTTTCGATGATCGGCAAGGCGGTCAAGGAACCTGTCTTGCCCTTGACCTTGCCACCGGTCGCCTTCTCGACAAAATCGGCGTTGACCCGTGCGGAACGCTCGAGCAGACGCGAATGGAGATAAAACACATCACCGGGATAGGCTTCCCGGCCCGGCGGACGGCGCAACAGCAATGAAACCTGACGATAGGCCCAGGCCTGTTTGGTGAGATCGTCATAGATGATCAGTGCATCCTCGCCCCGATCGCGGAAAAACTCACCCATCGAGCAGCCCGCATACGGTGCAATGTATTGCATCGCGGCGGACTCTGCAGCCGTGGCTGCAACCACGATGGTGTGCTCCATTGCATCGAATTCCTCCAGCTTGCGAACCACATTCGCAACCGAGGAGGCTTTCTGGCCAACAGCGACGTAGATACATTTCACGCCGGTGCCTTTCTGATTGATGATTGCGTCGATCGCCACGGCGGTCTTGCCCGTCTGCCGGTCACCGATGATCAACTCACGCTGGCCGCGTCCGATCGGTACCATCGAGTCGATGGCCTTGAGGCCGGTCTGAACCGGCTGATCGACCGATTGCCGTTCGATGACACCCGGTGCAATCTTCTCAATGGTACTGCTCTCGGAAGTCTCGATCGGGCCCTTGCCATCGATCGGATTGCCAAGCGAATCGACCACTCGGCCAAGCAAGGCGTCACCGACCGGTACTTCGAGAATCCGACCGGTACATTGCGCCTTGTCGCCCTCCTTGATGTGCTTGTAGTCACCCAGAATGACGGCGCCGACCGAATCACGTTCCAGGTTCAGTGCCATGCCATAGGTGTCTCCCGGAAATTCGATCATTTCACCGGACATGACATCGGCAAGGCCATGAATACGGACGATGCCATCGGTCACGCTCACCACGGTGCCTTCGGTGCGCGCTTCGGCGACAGCCTCGAAATCGGCGATGCGCTTTTTGATCAGATCGCTGATCTCAGTTGGATTCAATTGCATAACTTGTTCCTCTTAGCGGGACAGTGCGGTAGCCGCTTTCGCCAGCCGGCCCTTGAGTGATCCATCGATCACCAGGTCGCCTGCGCGAATGATGGCGCCGCCCATCAGGCTTTCATCAATTCGGGTAGTGATTTTCACGTCGCGGCCAAAACGCTTTTTCAAGGAGTCAGCGATCGCCTTTTCCTGATCGGCATCGATTGCCATCGCCGAGACCACTTCAGCCTCGACCACGCCTTCGGCTTCATCCTTCTGGCGCTCGAACAGTGCCGCAATCTCGGGCATCAGCGTCAGCTTGCCATTCTCGGCCAGCAACCGAACCAAATTGACTCCATGACTGTCGAGCCCATCGCCACAAATCTCGGCGACGATATCGGCAATGGCCTGCTTGCTCAGGCGCGGATTGTCGATCACCGGCTGCATGGCAGGATCGGTTACCACCCCGGCCAGAAAGTTCAGCTGCTTGTCCCAGGCATCGACAGCGTTCTGTTCACGAGCGAACTCGAACAGGGCGCGAGCGTAGGGACGGGCTGCGGTAATGAGTTCCGACATAATCTACGCCGCCCTAGATCTGTGAGACCAGTTCATCGAGCACTTCCTTGTGGGCCTCGGCATTGATCTCCCGGCCCAGGATTTTTTCTGCACCCGCAATGGCGAGGCCGGAAACCTCCTTGCGAAGCGTCTCCTTGGCGCGATTGACTTCCTGCTCGATCTCCGCCTGCGCTGCCGTCCGAATCCTGGCACCCTCTTCCTGCGCGGATGCCTTGGCTTCGTCGATGATCTCACCTGCTCTGCGCTCGGCTTTGGCCAGAATCTCGCTGGCTTGCTGCTTGGCTGCCTTGAGATCCTCTTTGGCGCGTTCTTCCGCCAGCTGCTGCTCGTGCTTGCCACGCTCAGCCGCTGCCAGGCCGTCCGCAATCTTTTCCTTGCGTTCCTCCATGGCACGGATCAACGGCGGCCATACATATTTCATGCAGAACCAGACGAAGAAAAAGAAACTGATGGTTTGGCCGATCAACGTAAGATTGATATTCATACGCTACGTCCGTCCTCGTGTTGAATGACTTTTACGGGCGTATCAACCAGCCGCAACAGCAAAGATGACATAGAACGCCACACCCACCGCAATCATCGGTACCGCGTCGGTCAGACCCATCATCAGAAAGAACTGGCCACGCAGGGTAGGAATCATCTCCGGTTGACGAGCGGCGCCTTCCAGAAAACGACCACCGAGGATGCCAATGCCAATTGCGGCTCCGAGTGCGCCCAGGCCCATCATCAATGCGCCGGCAATATAGAGCAATGCGGTAACTTCATTCATTCTCTTTCTCCTAAAAATAACAACTAATCAAAACTGTAAACGGCTGGTGCAGCTGTCCCTGCCGGTCGGACGACAACCGGCCCCGTCCGCGACGATCAGTGATCCTCGCCGGTCTGGTATGCCATATCCATATAGACGATCGTCAGCACCATGAAAATATAGGCCTGAAGGGTAATGATCAGGATATGGAAAATTGCCCATCCCAATTGCAGGAAACCGCCAAACAGGCCAAGCGCCCATCCGCCACCATACATCAGCGCGATCAGAATGAAGATCATCTCACCGGCAAACATATTTCCATAGAGTCGCAGCGACAGCGACAGCGGTTTGGACAGCAATGACACGAATTCAAGAATAAAATTGATTGGAACGAATAACGCCTGAAGCAGCGGATTCTTCGACTGAAAGGGATGCAGGGTCAGTTCTCCCAGAAACCCTGCGGGCCGTTTGATCTTGAGTGAATAGAACAGCATCAGCATGAACACGGCGATCGCCATGCCAAAGGTGATATTTGGATCGGTCGATGGGACCACCCGCATGTGGTCGATACCGATTTTCTGGGAGACGAAAGGAATCCAGTCCACTGGAATCAGATCCATCAGGTTCATCAGGAATACCCAGACGAAGATCGTCAACGCCATTGGCGCCACCATTTTGTTGCGCCCACTGAAGGCGCTCTTGGCGCTGCCATCAGCAAACTCGACGATCATCTCGATGAAATTCTGCCAGCCGCCGGGGACACCGGATTCGACACGTTTTGCGATTTTCCAGAACAGAAACAGAAACAGGGCGCCGAGCGTGAGTGACCAGAACATGGTGTCGACATTGATGGACATGAAGCCCATTTCCTTTGCTTCATCCGCACTGTGCGCCCAACCCCAGTGACCATCGGCGTGACGGCCATAGGTGAGATTGGTCAGGTGGTGCTTGATGTATTCCGTAGCCGTGAGGCCTGCTTCGTCAGACATAATGTTATTTGTTTACCAACTTCCGGGTTTGCGGAAAAACCAAAACCAACTGGCCGGCGATGAAGCCCATCAACAGCGCCAGCGGGTGCAGTTTCAATACACCCATGCCCAGCATGAACAGCGCTGCGACGGAGACAAACCGCATGACCGCGCAGCTATAGCCTATCAGTATTGTTTGCCGGGCAATATCGACGGACGGGTTCAACCTTCTGCGTGCGCAACGTACCAGCAGCATCAGGTTCGATCCGGCGATCAGGCCTCCAGCCCATACCGCCACCGCTGCGGATTGGCCGTAGAAAGCCAGAAATATCACGAATTGGCTCGCCACCAGCAGCAGCTGAATCGAGAAGAGGCGAAGCAGTCTGGCGTCCATCCATTTCACTACAGTGAAACGGCGGCGATTATAAAGAGCGCGGGATGAACGGTCAACAAAAGCTTATGTCCGGCAGGCTGGTGCAATCGCCACATGCCGTCACCGAAATGATCACTTTCGGATCTGTTCGAGAATACCGTCGAGTTCGTCGAGACTGTTATAGGAGATCACCAGTTTGCCCTTGCCACGGTTGTTGTAATCGACCCGGACGGTGGCGCCCAGTTGCCTGGAAAGCTCCTGTTCGAGCCGTTCGACATCGGGTGATCTGGCCTTTTTGCCGGCACGGCCGGAAGGCTTGCCCGCAAGACCTTTGACGTAATGTTCGGTTTCCCGCACCGATAGCTGACGGGCCACGACATGTCTCGCAGCTGCTTCCTGCTCATGCCCCTTGAGCGCCAGCAAGGCGCGCGCATGACCCATCTCGAGCGACCGCTCGTCGAGTAATTGCCGGGTGGCCGGCGCCAGTTCCAACAGCCGCAGCAGATTCGTGACTGCCGCCCGTGAGCGCCCGACGGCTTCCGCCGCGCCCTGGTGCGTCAAGCCGAACTCATCGATCAGCCGGTTGAGGGCTTCCGCTTCCTCCAGCGGGTTGAGATCTTCCCGCTGGATATTCTCGATCAGCGACATGGCGGCGACCGCCTGGTCGGGAATTTCCTTGATCACCGCGGGAATGGTATCCAGTGCGGCGATTTGGGCCGCCCGCCAACGGCGTTCGCCCGCGATCAGTTCGTAGCCGTCACCCTTTGGGCGTACCACTACCGGCTGTACCACGCCCTGGGCCCGAATCGATTCGGCCAGTTCCTCGAGCCGGTGCTGATCGAAATGCCGGCGTGGCTGATAAGGCCCCCGCTGAACCTTGTCGAGCGGCACCTCACGCAGGGAATTTTCCGCCGGATCCTGCCGTGTGCGTGAAGTACTGCTGAGCAATGCGTCGAGGCCACGTCCCAGTCCGGGTTTTTTTCTTGCCATCGTCAACCTCCGTTCGAACCGACTCGCGGACCGGCAGCCATTTTGCCTTCCTGACGTCTGAGTATTTCACCCGCCAGCGCCAGATAGGCCAGTGATCCGCGTGAGGCGCGATCGTAATGCAAGACCGGCCGGCCGTGACTCGGTGCTTCGGCGAGCCTGACATTGCGCGGAATGATGGTGTTGTACACCCGGTCACCAAAGTATTCGATCAGTTGATCGGAGACATCGTTCGACAGGTTGTTGCGCGGGTCGAACATGGTACGCAACAGTCCTTCGACTTCGAGATCCGGATTGACGGATTCTCGCAGTTCTTCGACGGTGCGCATCAGAGCGCTCAAGCCTTCCAGCGCATAGTATTCGCACTGCATGGGAATGAGCACACCTTGCGCGGCGACCATTGCATTGACCGTCAGCATGTTGAGTGAAGGCGGACAGTCGATGATGACGAAATCGTAGTCCAGATCGGTGTTCTGAAGCGCCTTCTTCAATTTGAATTCCCGCCCGAACATGCTCACCAGCTTGACTTCGGCTACGGTCAGATCGCTGTTGGCGGGCAGTAGGTCGAAGTGAGCCTGCTCGATGGGCACCATCGCTTCTGCCACTGTGGCATCACCCAGCAGGACATCGCAGACCGAGATCTCCAATGCCAGCTTGTCGATCCCGCAGCCCATGGTAGCGTTGCCCTGCGGATCCATGTCGATCAACAGCACCCGGCGACGGGTCGCGGCCAGTGAGGCAGCGAGGTTGACACTGGTCGTGGTTTTGCCAACCCCACCTTTCTGGTTGGCGACAGCGAGTATCTTGCAGTCAGGTTTCATGGCTTGGTCACCGTGATCAGGTGGCGTTGAGCATCCAGGCCGGGAATCTCCACGGCTTCGATAGTGTACTTGAATCGGCCATCGAGCGCTGTCAGTTCTTGTTGCGGATGCTGCCCCTTCATGGCAATGATCCGACCCCCTTCAGCCAGCAACGGTTGCGCCACCTCGACGAACGCATCCAATGATGCAAAGGCACGACTGACGATCCGGTCGAAGCGCTGTTCTGGCCGGTAAGCCTCGGCCCGGCACTGGACCACTTCGACCTGCGCCAGTTGTAACTGAGTGACCGCTTGGTGCAGAAACCGTGTTCGCTTGGCGCTGGCATCCAGCAATACGGTCTCCAGGGCCGGATTCATGATCGCCAGCGGCAAGCCGGGCAAACCCGCGCCGGAACCGATATCCAGCAACCGCCCCCGAACCCGCGGCAGCAGGCTGAGGCTGTCGAGGAGGTGGCGGCTGACCATCTCCGGCAGGGTACGAATGGCCGTCAGGTTATCGACACGATTCCATTTGTCGATCAAGGCCAGATAGGCGAGCAGCATGTCGATCTGGGTGGAGCTGGCTTCGATGCCCAACCCATCGAGACCTCGGCGCAGTGACGCCGCCAGTGCTTCAGCCACAGGATTGACGCTGCTGTTTTTTCAAATGGATCAACATCAGCGAAATCGCCGCCGGGGTCACGCCTGGAATTCGCGATGCCTGACCAAGCGTTGCGGGCCGGTGCTGCTTGAATTTCTGCACGATCTCGTTCGACAGGCCCGAGACCTGATCGTAATCGAGATCCGCCGGAATGCGGGCTGATTCATTTTTTTCGGCGCGCTGGATTTCCTGCTGCTGGCGGGCGATGTAACCGGCGTATTTGACTTGGGTCTCAACCTGTTCCGCAATCACATCGTCTTCGACACCGGGGCCGGCTGCCTGCATTTTCATCAGCTTACGGTAGGTCATATTCGGACGGCGCAACAGATCCTCGAGCCGTGCTTCCTTCGACAGATTGCCTTCGAGCAAGTCGTCGATTTCCGATCGGGGAAGTTTATGCGGATGAATCCAGGTGTCACGCAGACGCTGCAACTCGCGTTCGACCGCTTCCCGTTTCTCATTGAAAGCCCGCCACTGGGACTCATCCACCAATCCCAATTCGTAACCGATCTCCGTGAGGCGGGCATCAGCGTTGTCCTCGCGCAACAACAAGCGATGTTCAGCGCGGCTGGTGAACATCCGGTAAGGCTCGTCGGCACCACGGGTGATGAGATCATCGACCAGTACACCCAGATAGGCCTGATCGCGCCGCGGCCACCACTCACTTTGCTGGCTTGCCCGGCGGGCAGCATTGAGCCCCGCCAGCAATCCCTGAGCGGCGGCCTCTTCATAACCGGTGGTGCCATTGATCTGGCCGGCAAAATAGAGGTTTTCGATGAAGCGTGTCTCCAGCGTCGGCTTCAGATCGCGGGGATCGAAAAAGTCATATTCGATCGCGTAACCGGGCCGGGTGATGTGGGCATTTTCGAAACCGTCGATCGAGCGGACCAGCGCCAGCTGGATATCGAACGGCAGACTGGTCGAAATGCCATTGGGATAGACTTCGTGTGTATCGAGGCCTTCCGGTTCGATGAAAATCTGGTGGCTGTCCTTGTCCGCGAAACGAACGATCTTGTCTTCGATCGATGGACAATAGCGCGGCCCGACACCCTGGATCTGACCGCTGTACATCGGCGAACGATCCAGGCCGCCCTGGATGATTTCATGCGTCCGCGCATTGGTATAGGTGATATGACAGGCGACCTGGCGCGGATGATCCGCCACACTGCCTCGAAATGAAAACACCGGCGTCGGTTCATCGCCCGGCTGGGTTTGGAGATGCGAATAATCGATGCTGCGTCCGTCGATGCGCGGCGGCGTGCCGGTTTTCAACCGTTCGACGCGGAATGGCAGATCCCGCAGGCGCTTCGCCAGGGCGATCGATGCCGGATCACCAGCCCGGCCGCCGCTGTACTGGCTCTCTCCAATATGAATCTGGCCGCCGAGGAAAGTGCCCACTGTCAACACCACGGTGTCGGCATGAAATTCCACACCGATGCCAGTCCGCACGCCAGCCACACGATCACCTTCGACGATCAGATCCTCGACCGTTTGCTGAAAGATCTCCAGATTGGGCTGGTTTTCCACCATCGAGCGCACCGCCGCCTTGTACAGTACGCGATCCGCCTGGGCCCGCGTCGCCCGAACCGCCGGCCCCTTGCGGCGATTGAGTATGCGAAACTGAATCCCGCCCCGGTCGGCCGCCAGCGCCATGCAGCCGCCAAGCGCATCGATCTCCTTCACCAAATGGCCTTTGCCAATACCGCCGATCGCCGGATTGCAGCTCATCTGGCCAATGGTTTCGATGTTCTGGGTCAACAACAGGGTACGCACGCCCATGCGCGCAGCAGCCAGCGCCGCTTCGACGCCCGCATGCCCGCCGCCAATGACGATGGTCTGAAAGGATTCGGGATATTTCACTGTACTCGTCTAAAAATGTCCACGCCGCAGTATCTTACCGGTTTACGGCGTTTATTTCCGTTTGACCTTGTCCGGTACGGATTTTGTCAGCGCAATCACCGCCCGGTATGATTCGGATCACAATCGGATTGGGTCTGACCACATGGCATCGGGATCGAAAAAAGTCATCTTCGCCGCGCTACTGGGCAATACCGCCATCGCTGTCACCAAATTCATCGCCGCCGCGCTGACCGGCAGCTCGGCAATGTTGTCCGAAGGCATCCATTCGCTGGTCGATACCGGCAATCAGGGGCTGTTGTTATATGGCCTGAAACAGTCCCGTCAACCCGCCGATGAGCAATTTCCTTTCGGCCACGGCAAGGAGATCTATTTCTGGAGTTTCATCGTCGCCATCATGATCTTTGCAGTCGGCGCTGGCGTCTCCTTCTACGAAGGTCTGCATCGTGTCCTCCACCCGGAGGCAATCACCAATCCGCTGGTGAACTACATCGTGCTGGGTTTTGCCATTCTTTTCGAAGGTGCATCGCTGTTGGTCGCAGTGCGTGAATTCGATCATACCCGTGGCCAGATGGGCTACATCGAAGCCGTTCAGCGTGGCAAGGATCCTTCCCTGTTCGTGGTGCTGTTCGAAGACTCGGCAGCAATGGCGGGCCTGGTCGTGGCGCTGGTTGGCATCTCGCTGGCACAACTGACCGGACAAAGCCGTTTCGATGGGATGGCTTCGATTCTGATCAGCTTGATCCTTGGCGCCACTGCCTTGTGGCTGGCGCGGGAAACCAAGGGCCTGCTGATTGGCGAAAGTGCCAACCGAAAAGTGGTTCAGGGTATTCGCGAACTTGCGCTGAAAATCCCCAACATCAAAAAGGTGCACGAAGTATTGACCATGCATATGGGACCGGAATTCATCCTCGTCAATATCAATGCGCGATTCGGCGATGAGTTATCGGCTGTCGAGGTCAGCCGTGCAATTGCCGAACTGGATGACCGAATCAAGGCGGGATTCCCGGAGGTGAAACGGGTTTTCGTCGAAGCGGAGATTCGCGATCCGCGGCCCTCCGATCAACTCGACCCCGAACAGTGAACGCCGTTGTCATCGGCTGATCATTTGCCGATACAGAATGACGAAAAGATTTCTCCCAGCAGATCATCGGCGGTGAACTCACCAGTGATCGACCCCAGTGATTGCTGAGCCATGCGTAGATGTTCCGCTACCAGTTCGCCGGCCCTGTTCTCGCGCAATTCCCTTTGTGCCTCCGTTACTGCACTGGCAGCAGCCTGCAATGCCTCGACATGCCGCCTGCGTGCCATGATCACACCCTCGGCATCGCCTTGATAGCCGGCTCGCTGTTTCAGTGTTGATTCCAACTCGTGCAAACCCGCTCCGGTTTTTGCAGACAAGCGGATCTTGTCGTTGAAACGTCCGGGTTCCCGGCCACTGACATCACATTTATTGTAAACCTCGATGACCGGCAAACCGTCAGGCAACTGATCGAGAATCTGCTGATCCTGATCATCGAATCCCAATGTATCATCGATCAACAACAGGCAGAGATCCGCTTGCTCCACCGCTTTCCAGGTACGCTTGATGCCTTCCCGCTCCACCGGATCGTCACTCTTTCGCAAGCCAGCGGTATCGATGATATGTAGTGGTAATCCATCCAGCTGGATGTATTCCCTCAATATATCACGGGTAGTGCCTGGAACCTGAGTCACAATCGCGGCATCACGGCCCGCCAGCCGGTTCAGCAGACTCGACTTGCCGGCATTGGGTTTGCCGACGATGACCAGATGCAATCCTTCCCGGAGCAGACTGCCGCATTGTGCCTGCCGCAGAGTTGCAGCCACCTCCGTTGCGACACCCGAGAGTTTCTCCTGCAAATTCCTGTCAGCCAGAAAATCGATTTCTTCCTCGGGAAAATCGAGTGCAGCTTCTATATGCATGCGGACATCGATCAACTTGTCGCGCAAGGAGGAAATCGTTCTGGAAAATTCGCCTTGCAGAGATTTGAACGCGGAACGCGCCGCCTTTTCGGAGCCACTGTCGATGAGATCGGCTATCGCCTCGGCTTGGGCAAGATCGATTTTGTCATTCAGGAAGGCACGTTCCGAAAATTCACCCGGCCGCGCAACACGGGCGCCCAGCGTGACACAACGCTGAACGATCAAATCGAGAACGACAGGCCCACCGTGACCCTGAAATTCGACGACATCTTCACCTGTGAAGGAATGGGGAGCCGGAAATACCAGCAGGATACCTTCGTCGATGGCTTCGCCCTGCGCATCGAGGAAGCGCCGGAACGCGGCGTGTCTGGGTGCTGGCATCGTGCCGGAACAAATGTTCGCGGCAATCTCGATCGACGCCGGCCCCGAAAGCCGAACGATGCCCACGCCACCTCGACCCGCTGGTGTGGCAACGGCGACAATCGTATCGACACTCGGAGGATGGTTCAGTGTTTGATGCCCTCTTTTTCCAGCTTGCGGGTGATATACCACTGCTGGGCGATCGACAGCATATTGTTGACCACCCAGTACAAAACCAGCCCGGATGAAAAGAATGCAAAGAACACAGTGAAGATGAACGGCATGGCCATCATCATTTTCTGCATCATAGGATCCGGTTGAGGCGGGTTCAGTTTCTGCTGAATGAACATCGAAACCCCCATGATGACCGGTAGAATGAACAACGGATCACGAACGGACAGATCCTTGATCCACAGAATCCAGGGCGCCTGACGCAGCTCCACTGCCTCGATCAACACCCAGTACAACGCAATGAATACAGGAATCTGGATCAGGATTGGCAGGCATCCTCCCAGCGGATTGATCTTTTCCTTCTTGTACAGATCCATCATCGCCTGCTGATGCGCTTGCTTGTCGTCACCGAAACGGTCTTTCAACGCCTGGATCTTGGGTGCAACCTTCTTCATTTTCGCCATCGAGCGATAACTGGTTTCCGACAGTTTGTAGAAGACGCCTTTGACCAGCACGGTCAACAAAATAATGGACCAGCCCCAGTTGCCCACCAGGCTGTGAATTTTCGACAGCAACCAGAACAACGGTTTTGAAAAGATGGTGAAAATGCCGTAGTCGATGGTCAGCTCCAGGCCTGGCGCAAGACTGGCCAGCTTGTTCTGCAAGGTCGGTCCGACATAGAGCCGTGAATGCAGCATGCCTTTTTCACCGGCGGGAATGGTCACCGCTTGCGAACGCAGACCGATGATGTATTCCTGGCCTTTGGCACCATTGACAACCTTGGAATACAGCAGGTTTTCCGACTCGGGCGAGGACGGAATCCAGGCCGACAGGAAATAATGCTGCATCATCGTCACCCAGCCGCCCGTGACCGTTTCCTTGAGCGGGTTTTCGGCCATTTTATCGAGTGGCAACTTGTGAAATTTTCCATCGTAATAAGCGGCGCCAAAATAAGAACGGGTGCCACCCAGGTGCGAACCCTTGCTCACCGGTTTTCCGCGACGCAATTGCATGTACTCCCGGCCTACCCAGTTGCTGCCCGAAGCATTCTGAACCTGATAATCGACATCGACGTGAAATTCACCTTTATGAAAAGTGAAGATCTTGTCTACCTGAACGCCGTCCTCACTCTGCCAGTGCATGACGACCTGGACTTTTTCCTTGCCATCGAGCGTATAGTTCGTTTGCTCGGCGGTGAACATCGCATAGTGATTCGGCGCTCGCTTGTCCCAGCCGGCACCAGTCTTGTCATGCAGCAGACCCGATTGCGCAATATAGGGTTTGTCGGCACTGAACAGCACCAGCGGAATATCTTTCTGTTCGACGCTGACTGGATAGGTGGGCAATTTGACCGTGGTGATATCGCCGCCGCGTGTGCTGATGGTCACATCCAGTACATCGGTCACGACATGTACCGTTGGGGCGGCTGTCGAAGTGGTACCCGCCGTTGGCGCCTGAGCGGCCGACGGCGTATTCGCCGATGGAATGTCAGCACCAGTGTCCCGGGCAACGGCGTTGCTCACTGTCTTGGATGCTGACTGGCTCGTGGAAACGGCTGGCTGCGACTTTGGCGCATGATCCGCCGTCCACTGTTGCCAGATCAAAAAACCGAGGAAAAACAGTGCTAGGTACAGGAAAGGCCGCTGGCTATCCATGGTATCGATGAACCTGGTTGGGAAAGAATTTATCCGGCATCGCCAGCCCGGATTTCTCGCCGGGTCGCGTAGCGAGGCCGCTCAAGGTGGTGCGATGACTGGCGTTCGCGACCGAGGGCCGCGCAGGCGTAGTCGACACTACGTCGAGCAGCCCGACTGAGTGAACGCCAGTCAGCGCGCCGCATTGGGCGGTCGCAGCCGTGATTCTGGGAGAAATCCTGGCCAGGATTTCCGTAACCTTCAATAATGTCTGGCAATCTTGCGCCATTGTTTTTCCAGTGATTGCGTCAAGGCGCGATTGTCGAGCCGATCCAATCCACGACGGGCGATGAACACGATATCGACAGCCGGCAATTGTGGTCGCGCCCGCCTGAAAGATTCACGAGCCAGGCGCTTGATCCGGTTCCGTTCAACGCTCAGCCGTATGTTCTTGCGGGCGATCACCAGTCCGAGCCGAGCGGCTCCTTGGTCATTCCGGCGGGCAAGCAGCGTATACGCCGGATGACGAAATGCCTTGGCCTGGTCGAAAACACGACTGAAATCACCCGGTTTGAGGAGGCGCGCCGCCTTGGGGAAACCGGTGCCTTTCGACCGCTCTATGGTGTCAGTCGCGCTCGGCCACGGGCGCGGCGGGCTTTGATAACCTTTCTACCGCCAACTGTGCGCATCCTGGCCCGGAAGCCATGGGTACGCGCCCGCTTGAGGTTACTGGGTTGGAACGTTCTTTTCATAGCTGCTCACCCGACAGGGATTAGTCTTCAAAAGGCGCGCGAGAGTACCGCCACCGGTGAAATTTGTCAATCGGTTTCACCACCGACTGACCGGCAGGAACGGGTTCAAGTCACTGATTATACAAATTATTTGATCGCGTACCCAACGGTGGGCATGATCCAATCCAAAAATACAAGCCTTTGAATTCATTGAGACAGTTGCGCGGATTCGAGTTTCGTCGCTTGGGGAATCACCAGGCCACGGTGTACATCGGCCGGCTGCTTCCAGCCGCCAAATGGTCTATCATAGCGGGTCCGGTCGGCTGGTTTTCTGCCGCATTCCCGACGGGCTCCGATCCCAACTGCAAGATAGAGGTTCCATCATCCAATGACCCAATTGTGGAGGCAATGTACCGAACGTCTTGAAGCACAGCTGACCGAACAGGAAGTCAATACCTGGATCCGGCCATTGCAGGCTCGGGAACAACAGGGCAGCCTGATCCTGCTGGCGCCCAACCGCTTCGTGGTCGACCGCTTGCGGGAACAGTTTCTCGATCTGATTTCATCGCTGGCCGAAGAACTGACCGGCGACCCTTCCCACCAGGTTCATATCGAGGTGGGTGACGATGCAGCGCCGCAGCATGAATCCGAACCCGCCTCCACGGAGGCGCCGGCAGCCGCACCGAGCTCACCACAGTTCACCAACAATCTGAACCAGTCGTTCCGTTTCGACAATTACGTCGAAGGCAAGTCCAATCAACTGGCGCGCGCAGCGGCATTTCAGACCGCGACGGAACCCGGCACGGCTTATAACCCATTGTTCATCTACGGCGGCGTTGGGTTGGGAAAAACCCATCTGGTGCACGCCATCGGCAATCGTATTCTGGAACTCAACCGCCAGGCGAGGGTGATCTACCTGACCTCCGAACGGTTCGTCGCCGATATGGTGAAAGCCCTGCAAAACAACAAGATAGAAACGTTCAAGAAATATTACCGCTCAGTCGATGCGCTGCTGATCGACGATGTCCAGTTCTTTGCAGGCAAAGGCCGGTCACAGGAAGAATTCTTCCACACTTTCAATGAGTTGCTTGATGGCGACCGCCAGGTGGTGCTCACTTCCGATCGTTACCCGAAGGAAGTCGAAGGCTTGCAGGAGCGGCTCAAATCCCGTTTCGGCTGGGGCCTGACTGTTTCCATCGATCCACCGGAACTGGAAACCCGGGTTGCAATCCTGCAACGAAAGGCCGAGGAATTCGGCCAGAAGCTACCGTCGGAGGTCGCTTTCCTGATCGCCAAACGCATTCGCTCCAATATCCGTGAGCTGGAAGGCGCATTGCGGCGCGTGACCGCCAACTCGCGATTCACCGGCCAGCCGATCACGCTCGAGTTCGCCAAGGAAACACTGCGGGATCTGCTGATCGCTCAGGACAAGATGATCTCACTGGAGAATATCCAGAAAACGGTTGCGGAATATTTCAATATCCGGGTCAAGGATCTGCATTCGAAGAGCCGCAGCCGCTCGATCACTCGGCCACGGCAGATGGCGATGGCGCTCTCCAAGGAACTGACCAGTCACAGCTTGCCGGAGATCGGTGAATCGTTCGGTGGCAGGGATCACACCACGGTGCTACATGCCTGCCGCAAGGTCAAGGAGTTTCGTGAGCAGGATACCCGCTTCGATGAGGATTACATGAATCTCATTCGCATCCTCTCGAACTGACATGAACATCTTCTGCATAAGCCTGTGGATAAATGTAGAATGGATGCCGAAGCTGGATTCATTCAGGTTTTATCCACAGGCCACAGACAGGATCGAAGGCGGCTTTTGCACGGCTTACCCTTGAGGAAATATTATTTATGTTATTGATTAATAACGATTTTATTTTCTTATCCCCAGCAACACGAGCCGCTAATAATCGTAGTAACAAGTTTTATATATAACTCTATTATCAAGGCTAGGCGATGATCGAACTGACACTTCCAAGGAATGATTTGCTGAATCCGTTGCAGAGCATCATTGGTGCCATCGAAAGACGCCAGACCATGCCGATGCTCGCCAACGTGCTGATCCGATCCGATGGCCATGATCTGGAACTGACCGCCACCGACCTCGAAATCACCCTGCGAGCCAAGAGTCCGGGCAATGGCGCCGCGGAGGGGAGTGCGGTGTTGCCGGCCAGGAAACTGCTGGATATCTGCAAGAATCTCCCCGATGACAAGGATGTTCAGATCCAGGCCGATCACGAAAAAGCCGTCATCAAGGCGGGTAAGAGCCGGTTCACGCTGGTGTGTTTGCCGCCGGAAGATTTTCCCGAGCAGGAAGAGGACAAGGGCGCAAGTATCCGCTTTACGCTGGATTCGAGCATCCTGGCGGAGTTAGTGGCACATACGGCTTTTTCGATGGCGCATCAGGATGTTCGTTATTATCTCAACGGTTTGATGCTCGAACTGGGCGCCAGCCTGATTCGTGCGGTGGCGACCGACGGTCACCGGCTGGCTTATGCGGAGTCGCCGGTAAGCCTCGATGTGGGGGAGAGTCAGCAGGTTATCGTGCCCAAGAAAGGCGTTGTCGAGTTGCAGCGCTGGCTCGATGGCGATGAAGGTGAACTCGAGATTACGCTCAGTGCCAATTCCATTCGTATCGAAAGCGCAACCAGAACGCTGGTCTCCAAGCTCATCGACGGGCGGTTTCCCGACTACAATCGCGTGATTCCCGAGCTGGCGGACAATGTCGGTGTGCTCGACCGGGTAGTGTTTCGAGAGGCCCTGCAACGGGCTGCCATTCTCTCCAATGAAAAGTACCGAGGCATTCGCCTGATCCTGGATCAGGACAGTCTCACCTTGCAGGCCCATAATTCCGAGCAGGAGGAAGCACAGGAAGAACTGCCCATGGAATATGATGGCGCACGGCTGGAAGTCGGATTCAACGTGCAATACCTGATGGATATCTGCAATACCATCGACAATGACACGCTGGAACTGTCCATCCAGGACCCCAACTCCAGTGCATTACTCAGGGATCCCTCGAAGCCAGGAATGCGATACGTCGTGATGCCAATGAGGCTGTAACGGCTTCCGCGTCGATGGAGCTGCGTAAGCTCACGATCCAGTCTTTCAGGAATCTGTCATCACTGACGTTGGCGCCAGGCCCCGGGTTCAATGTGTTCTGGGGCGCGAATGGGGCTGGCAAGACTAGTATTCTCGAGGCGATTCATACGCTTTCTCAGGGTAAATCCTTTCGTAGTGGCGCTGTCAGGGATCTCATCCAGTATCAGCAATCATCTTTCGTCATCAGCGCCGAGTTGGTGCGTTCCGGCAGTCTCCACCATATCGGCATCGAACGAAGCAGGGAACGCATGCGCGCCCGCATCGATTACGAGGATGTCGGCTCGATCAGGGAACTGGCCCGTAACTTGCCAGTCATCAGTATCCATCCCGGTTCCTTTGCGCTCATCACCGGAGAGCCGGCAGCGCGGCGTGCTTTTCTCGATTGGGGACTTTTCTTTGCCGATGCCGGATTTCACGACCACTGGCTCCGTTATGCTCGAGCGCTCAAGCAACGTAATGCCGCGATTCGGTTGGGTAGTTCACCCAGACTGATTCGGCAGTGGGATGAAGCACTGGTCGAGCATGGCGAAATCATTTCTCGCGCGCGGCAGGGTTATCTGCAACAGATCGCCGAAGGGCTGCCTTCCACTGCCGAGCAGTTTTCCTGGCAGGACAAGCTGGCGTTGAATTACCGTTGGGGCTGGCCTGATAACCAATCGTTGGCTGAGGTGCTGGAACAGAACATCGACCGAGACCGCCAGCTTGGATTCACCTTCGCAGGCCCCCATCGGGGCGATTTCTCCACTCGTTTCTGTGATCATGACGCCGCGCGTTTTGGCTCCCGCGGTCAAGTCAAGATGATTACATTGCTGCTCAAGCTGACCCAGGCACGCTTGTTCGCCAACCAGTTTGATCGGAAATGCGTGCTGTTGCTCGATGATGTCGCGTCGGAACTCGATCAGGAGAGGCAGTTGCAGTTGATTGGCGTGGTATACAGGCTAGGGCTGCAAACCTTCGTGACGTCAGTGGAGAAGAACGCTGAATTGTATCGTGGGGCTTCGGATACACGGATGTTTCACGTGAAACATGGCAAGTTGTCCCGGAATTCTCACAGGGTCGTATAGGAGACTGCTCAAGGTGGTGTGATGGCTGGTGTTCGCGAGCGAGGGCCGCGCAGGCGTAGTTGACACACAGGGACACTACGTCGAGCAGCCCGACCTTGTGAACGACAGTCAGCGCGCCGCATTGGGCGGTCGCAGTCGTGACCCTGTGAGAAATTCGGGCTAGCAAATAAGCGGGCAGGCAAGCAGTTACATCGGGATTTTCAATCAGAACAGGTATATAATAGCGGTTCAGCAATCTGCTGAATCCCAAACTACCTCCATGTTTCACGTGAAACATTCCCGGGTTACTCGTTATCGCCGTGAGGATTTTCCCGTTGGATACTGGGCGGGATCGAAGCGATAGACAGGGGCAGGGCCCCGGACATTGAGATATGACATCCAGAGAGCAAACTTACGATTCTTCCAACATCAAGGTTCTGAAAGGCCTTGAAGCTGTACGCAAAAGACCCGGCATGTATATCGGGGATACCGATGATGGCACGGGTTTGCATCACATGGTGTTCGAGGTTGTCGACAACGCCATTGATGAAGCCCTGGCGGGCTATTGTTCCGAGATCAAGGTGACGATCCACAGCGACAATGCGGTCACCGTCTCCGATGATGGACGGGGGATACCCGTGGATATCCACCCAGAAGAAGGCCGTTCCGCCGCGGAAGTGATCATGACGGTACTTCATGCTGGCGGTAAATTCGATGACAACTCGTACAAGGTGTCCGGTGGCCTGCATGGCGTGGGTGTATCGGTGGTCAACGCGCTGTCTGAGGAATTGCGGCTCACGATTCACCGTGATGGCTATGTTCACAAGCAGACCTACCGGCTTGGTGAACCCCTGGCGCCGTTGGAGCGTGCCGGCAAATCCGATCGCACCGGTACCGAGGTCTACTTCAAACCATCGCCCGATATCTTTGCGGAAACTGAATATCACTACGATATTCTTTCCAAACGCTTGCGTGAGCTGTCGTTTCTCAATTCTGGCGTTCGTATCGTGCTGGAAGACGAGCGCAGTCAAAAGCGCGATGTCTTCGAGTACGAAGGCGGTATCGTCGCGTTCGTCGAGCATTTGAATGTCAACAAGACGCCGCTGCATCCCACCGTGATCAGCATCAACTCCGAGAAGGACGGAGTGATGCTGGAGGTGGCCATGCAGTGGAATGACTCCTATCAGGAAAACATCTTCTGCTACACCAATAACATTCCCCAGCGCGATGGGGGCACCCACCTGGCCGGGTTTCGGGCCGGGTTGACGCGCACGCTCAACCAGTACATGGAGCGGGAAGGGATACTGAAGAAAAACAAGGTTTCTCCCACCGGCGATGATTCCCGGGAGGGTTTGACCGCTGTCATCTCGGTCAAGGTGCCCGATCCCAAATTCTCCTCGCAAACCAAGGACAAGCTGGTGTCTTCTGAGGTGAAATCGGTGGTCGAGTCCGGTCTGCACGACAAACTGGCCGATTTTCTGCTCGAGAATCCGGCTGAAGCCAAGGCCATCACCTCCAAGATCATCGAAGCTGCCCGGGCGCGTGAAGCTGCTCGCAAGGCGCGGGAGATGACGCGCAGAAAAGGGGCGCTGGATATCGCTGGCTTGCCCGGCAAACTGGCGGATTGCCAGGAAAAGGATCCGGCATTGTCTGAAATCTACATCGTGGAGGGTGATTCAGCGGGCGGTTCGGCCAAGCAGGGCAGGGACCGCCGTACACAGGCCATCCTGCCGCTCAAGGGCAAAATACTCAATGTCGAAAAGGCCCGGTTCGATAAAATGCTGTCGTCGGCGGAAGTCGGCACCCTGATCACTGCTCTGGGCTGCGGTATCGGCAAGGATGAGTTCGACCCGGACAAGTTGCGTTATCACCGCATCATCATCATGACCGATGCGGATGTCGATGGCTCGCATATCCGAACGTTGTTACTGACTTTCTTCTATCGCCAGATGCCGGAGATCATCGAGCGCGGTCATGTCTATATTGCCCAACCGCCGCTCTACAAGGTCAAGCGCGGCAAACAGGAGCAGTACGTCAAGGATGATGCCGAACTCGAAGCCTTGTTGATCAATCACGCGCTCGATGGCACTAGCCTGGTTATCGATCCAGCCAGTCCGGCTATCAGTCAGGCCGCTTTCGAAGAACTGGTGAAGCGTTACAAAATGGTGGATCAGACCATCAACCGTCTGTCGCGCCGTTATCCCCGAGAAATCCTCGAACAGATGCGTTTCATTGCACCTTTGTCCGTGGACGATCTGAAAAATGCCGAAACGGTTCAACATTGGGCTGATGCATTGATCAAACCGCTGCAAGGCAATCTGGCCCGCTCGATTCATTATGACTATCGAGTCGAGCCGGACGAGGAGGGCGCTTCGAGTCTCGTGATCGATCGGCGCGAGCATGGTGTCACGCAGCGGGTGATTTTTGATAGAAGTTTCTTTTTATCCAATGAATACAACTACATACAGGAACTTTCCCGCAGCCTGGACGGATTGTTGGTGGAAGGCGCCTATCTGCAGCGAGGGGAGAGGAAATACCCCGTGCAGCGTTTCGATGAAGTGATCGACTGGCTGGATAAACAGGCTCGGCGGGGCATGAACATCCAGCGCTACAAAGGGTTGGGGGAGATGAACGCCGAGCAGCTATGGGAAACCACCATGGATCCGGAAACCCGCCGCATGTTGCAGGTGAGGATCGAGGATGCAATTGCAGCCGACGAGATTTTCACGACCCTGATGGGGGATCAAGTCGAGCCACGGCGCCATTTCATCGAAGCCAATGCACTCGAAGTGACCAACCTGGATATCTGATACATGTCTGATGGACGACCGGAGTGCGTTCCGGTCCGGGTTTCTCATCAGCGTAGCGAGGCCGTATTGGGTGCTCGCCGTCGTGATCTGATAGGAAACCGGGCCAGCGCTGCGGCCGCCTGACCATTTGAATAGGAAAATACGAGTCCATGACGGAAAACCCACTACTAGAACAGACTGATCTGCCAGCCTTTTCCAAAATTCGCCCTGAGCATATCGAACCTGCTATCGACCAAATCCTGGCGGATAATCGTCAGGCCTTGCAAGAACTGCTGACCCGGCACTCGACATTCACCTGGGACAAGCTGATCGTTCCACTGGAGGAGAACGAAGATCGCTTGTCTCGCGCCTGGTCTCCGGTGCGGCACATGAACTCGGTCGTCAACAGTGAACCATTGCGCCAGGCCTACAATAACTGCCTGCCGAAGTTGTCCGAATATGGCACTGAACTGGGGCAGAACCGGGCGCTGTTCGAAGCCTACAAGCAATTGCGGAAAATCGCGGATGAACAAGGTTTGAGCAGCGCGCAAAAAACAGTGCTGGACAAGGCCATTCGTGATTTCAAGCTCAGCGGAGTGGATCTCGATGGCGACAAAAAGCAGCGTTTTTCTGAAATTTCAAAACAATTAAGTGAATTATCGGCGAAGTTCGAGGAAAATGTACTCGATGCCACCAATGCCTGGAGCAAGCATCTGCCTGATCTCGAATCCTTGGCCGGACTGCCACCGAGTGCAATGGAGATGGTGCAACAGGAAGCCAAATCCCGCGACCTCGACGGTGCCGTGATCACGCTGCAGTATCCTTCCTACATCGCAGTGATGACTTACGCCGATGATCGCAGCCTGCGGGAAGAAGTCTATCGGGCATTCGTCACCCGGGCGTCCGATCAGGGAGACAAGCCTGAATGGGACAATTCCCAAATCATCGAAGACATGCTGCGGCTCAAACATGAGGCAGCGCAGCTGCTCGGATTCAACAATTTTGCGGAACGTTCGCTGGCGACCAAGATGGCGGAGTCACCGGCCAGCGTCATGGCGTTTCTCGAAGATCTGGCGGCACGCGCCCGACCGGCTGCCGAACGCGAATTCTCCGAGCTACGCCGCTTTGCACGTGGCGTGCTGGGCTATGATGAGCTGAAGGCCTGGGACGTCGCCTATGCCAGTGAAAAACTCAAGGGCGTCCATTATTCACTGTCACAGGAAGACCTCAAACCGTATTTCCCGGTCGATAATGTCGTCAACGGCCTGTTCGCGCTGGTTCGGAAACTCTACGGTATCGACATCCGGCCTCGGAACGATGTCGATACCTGGCATCCCGATGTGCGGTTCTACGAGATCTACGATCGGGAGGGACAACTTCAGGCACAATTCTATTTCGATCTGTATGCCCGTCAAAACAAGCGTGGCGGCGCCTGGATGGACGAATGCATCAGCCGCCGGCGAACTCCCCGGGGTATCCAGATCCCTGTCGCCTACATGACCTGTAACTCCAGTCCACCGGTAGGTGACAAGCCGGCATTGTTCACCCACGATGAAGTGATCACCCTGTTCCATGAATTCGGTCATGGCCTGCACCACATGCTCACCCGCATCGATGAAGCCGACGTCGCCGGCATCAGCGGGGTGGAATGGGACGCGGTCGAGCTCCCCAGCCAGTTCATGGAAAACTGGTGTTGGGAGCGAGAAGTGCTGGATATGTTCGCCCGCCACTACGAGACCGACGAACCACTGCCCGACTCGCTCTACCAGAAACTGATCGCCAGCAAGAATTTTCAGGCTGCCATGCAAATGGTGCGGCAGCTCGAGTTCGCCATTTTCGACATGCGTATCCACAGCGAATACGATCCGGAGAAAGGCGCTCGCGTCATGGAAATACTGGACCAGGTCCGGCGCCAGGTCGCTGTGCTGCAACCCCCGGCATACAATCGTTTTCCGCACAGCTTCAGCCACATCTTCGGTGGCGGCTACGCGGCCGGCTACTACAGCTACAAATGGGCTGAGGTGCTGTCGGCGGACGCCTTCTCGCGTTTCGAGGAAGAAGGCCTCTTCAATCCCAAGGTGGGCACGGATTTTCTCGAACATATCCTGCAGGTTGGCGGCTCGCGCGATGCGATGGAATCCTTCAAGGCCTTTCGTGGACGTGAACCACGCATCGACGCCCTGCTCAAACACAGTGGCCTGCTCGAGACCGACTGAGTGAGATCCGGAGGGGAACAACGATGAAAATCGCGACATGGAACGTCAATTCGCTCAAGGTGCGACTGCCACAGGTACTGGATTGGATCGAAACCCATCGACCCGACGTGCTGGCACTACAGGAAACCAAACTGACCGATGAAAATTTTCCGCGTGACGAGATGCTCGCCGCTGGCTATCAGGTCGTCCATTCCGGTCAGAAAACCTACAACGGGGTCGCCACCCTCAGCCGCTCGCCAGCGACTGACATCATCACCGATGCGCCCGGTCTCGACGATCCGCAACGGCGGATTCTGGGCACCACCATCGATGGAGTGAGAATCCTCAACCTCTATGTCGTCAATGGCGCCGAAGTCGGATCGGAAAAATTTGCCTACAAAATGGACTGGCTGGAAAAGGTCACGGCGCTCATTGAGCGGGAAAGACGTGACCATGAGGACTATATCGTTCTGGGCGATTTCAATATCGCACCCACCGACGAGGATGTTTACGACCCGGAGAAATGCCAGGAGCGTATCCTCTGCTCGACGGCGGAGCGGCAGGCACTGCAGAGAATTCTCGATCTGGGATTCACGGATACCTTTCGGCTTTTCGAGCAGCAGCCCGCGACCTTTTCATGGTGGGACTATCGCCATCTCGCCTTTCGCCGCAACCGGGGATACCGCATCGATCTGATCCTTGCCAGCCCGTCGATGGCGCAACGTTGCAAGGCAACCTGGATCGATCAAACCCCTCGCAAGCTGGAGCGGCCCTCCGATCACGCGCCGGTGATCGCCGAATTCGAGGACCGCTGAGCAGGACTCAATCGGCGATCGATTCCCGCAGTTTCTTCATCGCATTGCTTTCGATCTGCCGGATGCGCTCGGCTGAGACACCGTATTTGTCCGCCAGTGAATGCAAGGTTTCCTTCTTTTCACCCAGCCAACGGCTGGCAAGAATGTCCTGACTACGTTCATCGAGGGCCGCCAGCGCCGAATGCAGTTTCCGGTTATTGCGGGCCGTCCAGTCTTCTGCCTCGAGTGTCACGGCTGGATCGTCTTCCTCGTGTGCCAGATAGGCGACCGGCGAGGTGTGATTATCCTCTTCATCGCTGGCTTGCAGATCGAAACCGATATCCGAGCCTGTCAAGCGGGATTCCATCTCCGTGACCTCTTCCGGCTTGACGCCAAGATCAGCCGCCACCGAGTTGATTTCATCCTGGTTGAGCCAGGCAAGGCGTTTCTTGGCGCTGCGCAGATTGAAGAACAGCTTGCGTTGCGCCTTGGTGGTCGCAACCTTGACGATCCGCCAGTTACGCAGAATGTATTCATGAATCTCGGCGCGAATCCAGTGAACCGCGAACGATACCAAACGAACATTCTTGTCCGGATCGAATCGCTTGACCGCTTTCATCAGGCCGATATTGCCTTCCTGTACCAGATCACCCAGCGGCAACCCATAGCCGCTGTAGCCACGCGCAATCTTGATGACGAACCGCAGGTTGTGCAATACCAGTTTGCGGGCGGCCTCGAGATCCTTTTCGTCGCGCCAGCGGCGAGCCAGACCGTACTCCTCGTCACGGCTCAGCACTGGATAGCTGTGTGCGACGTGCATGAAGGTTTCGAGGTTGCCAACCGCAACCGGAAAAGCTTCATTACGAATCTGTAGTGAATTGGTCATGTCGATACTCTCCCCACTTCCACGAGTGAGATATAGTTTAGCACTCATTTGAACAGAGTGCTAACAATTTTACGATAGAAAACTAATAATATAGTATTTTCAATTAGTTATGAAACATCAATAACATTAGAACCAGCTAATATTTGGCAATTGAAATGGCGATTGGGCCACGCGACCGGGTGGTGATGGCGGCCAACCGCTCAATCGCCAGGGTTGCTCTGGAATCAACCGACACGGGCTATACTATGGTCCAGGGATTAACCAAACCTGAATTCCGTTAACAATTTTGTCGAAAACAAGGAGACAGCCCTTGACTCGAACCATTCGGCCTCCCGTCCTGGAAACCACTCAGCAAAAAACCACCCGAGCCAGCCGGTATACCAACCGGCCGGCCGCCGTCGGCTTTTCTCGTCTGACGCAATTCCTGTTACTGCTTTTTGCCGTAATCCTGCTCAACACGTTGCTGGTGCCAGACGCCGAAGCGCGGCGCTTTGGCGGCGGCATGAATTTCGGCAAGACGTACCGCTATGCCCGGCCAGCCCAACCGGCGCGCCCCTTTCGCCAGCCAAGCCGGGCAAACAATGATCGGTCAAACACCACGGGCGCCGCACCACGTCGAGGTGGGCTGATGGGGCCACTGGCGGGCCTGGCGGCCGGTGGTCTGCTGGGGGCGTTGTTCTTTGGTGGCGCATTTCAGGGTATTCAGTTGGTCGATGTGCTGGTTTTCGGCTTGCTGGCGTTTCTGGGATTCCGACTGCTGCGGGGTCTGACCCGCTCAGGGCCGGCACGACAGCCGGGTGAGCCGATTACCACCGGACCACCCAATTTCCGTACCACGTCCACCGTGGGAACTGGGCACTCGCCAGAGCGATCCTTTGAGACACCCACGATCGGTTCAGCGTTGAACGATCAGCCGTTGACGGCGGCACCGTCCTGGTTCGACGAAGCACGGTTCATGGCTGAAGCAGAGCATCACTTTCGACGCTTGCAGGCCGCCTGGGATGACAACGATCTGACGTGTATCCAGGAATATGTCACGCCCGAACTGTTCGAGGAAATCCGCCACCAGTCGCTGCAGCGGGAATCGGCGTCGACAACCGAGGTGATCCAGCTTTCCTCACAACTGCTCGATGTGATCGAGGATGGCGATCAGGTCGTCGCCGCTATCCTGTTCAGTGGCAAAATCCGGGAAGATGGCGGGACGGTTCAGCCATTTGCTGAAATCTGGCATATCACCCACCGCAAGGACAATCCAGCTGGCGACTGGCGGATTGCCGGCATTCGACAGCACGAATCCTGATGGCCCGCCGGTAACGCTCGGCCATGGAAGCGGAAGATCGGGCAACCGAGCCCTCCCGCCAGCGTGGCTGGCTGGGTATCGACACCGGCGGCACGTTTACCGATTTCGTCTATATCGAACAAGGCGCGGTGCGTGTCCACAAGGTGCCTTCGACGCCGGACCACCCTGAGCAGGCGATCCTGCGCGGCATCCGCGAAATGGGACTGCATGAGCGGGCGTTGCGCATCGTTCACGGCTCGACCGTGGCCACCAATGCGGTGCTTGAAGGCAAAGGCGCGCGCACCGCGTACATCACCAACCGGGGCTTCGGCGATATTCTGACGATTGGCCGTCAGGCTCGCCGCGAACTGTACAATCTCCAGCCCCGGCCCGGCGAGCCTCCAGTCCCGCGCGAGCTGTGCCTGGAAACCGGCGGACGCTTGTCGGCGGATGGTGAATGGCTGGAGCCGTTGACCGACGAAGATATCGAGCGATTGCGGGCGGCGCTCGCCCGGCTCCGTCCGCAAGCTGTTGCCATCAACCTGCTGTTCTCGTTTGTCGATGATTCCGCCGAACGGCAGCTGGCAGCCGCGATCGATCCTGCCATCTTTGTCTCACGTTCCTCTGCGGTATTACGGGAATACCGGGAATACGAACGGGGTATCGCCACCTGGCTGAATGCGCGAGTCGGGCCGGTGATGAAGCAATATCTGCGACGCCTGACGACGGCGCTGAAGGACTGTGACATCGAGGTCATGCAAAGTCATGGCGGCACCATTCCGGCTCGCCAGGCGGGTGATCTGGCCGTGCAATTGTTGCTGTCGGGGCCCGCTGGCGGACTGGTGGGCGCCGCGGCGATGGCGAAACAGCTCGGCCATGACCGGCTGATGACTTTCGACATGGGCGGCACCTCCACCGATGTGGCGTTGATCGATGGCGAAATCGGCCTGACTTCGGAAGGTCAGATCGCCGGTTTCCCGGTCGCCACGCCGATGGTGGACATGCACACCATCGGAGCTGGTGGCGGCTCATTGGCCTGGCTGGATGCCGGTGGCATGCTGCAAGTGGGTCCCGAGTCCGCTGGCGCGGATCCAGGACCGGCCTGTTATGGCCGCGGTGGCGACAGGCCCACGGTGACCGATGCCAATCTGTTACTCGGCCATCTCGCGCCGGGCACATTGCTGGGCGGATCGATGCCGCTGGATCGGCCTGCGGCAGAACGGGCAATCGCCCGACTGGCCGAACAAGCCAGCCTGACAGCGGCAGACATGGCACGTGGCATCGTGCGGATCGCGAACGAACACATGGTCCAGGCTCTGCGGGTGATCTCGGTACAGCGAGGCTACGATCCGCGTGATTTCGTACTGATGCCGTTCGGTGGTTCGGCCGGCCTGCATGTCTGTGCCCTGGCCGATGCGATGCGCATCGACCGGGTGCTGGTCCCGATTCATGGTGGCGTCCTGTCGGCTTTCGGCATGGTGGTCGCCGAGCCGGCGCGGGAAATCTCCCAGTCACTGGTGAAGCGACTCGACCGCTGTTCCGCCGATGAGCTGGCAGACCGCTTCACCGATTTCGAGGCACAACTGGCCGCCGCGATGAATCATCCTGCCGACAGGCTCCGGTTCCAGCGTCGGGTGGAATGCCGATATCTGGGGCAATCTTCGGTGCTGCGGCTCCCCTGGCAATCCGATCCGGCGGCGATTGCGAAGGCATTCCACGATCTTCATCAGGCCCAGTATGGACATGCGCTGGATGCGCCGGTCGAGCTGGTCAACCTGCGGGCTCGGGCGGTTGCACCGCGCCAGCCCCATGACTTGCCGCGCCGTCCGATTCGTGAACCCGCCAGTCCGACCGATCATGTCCAAACGCTCGATGAAGGCCGCGTTCCGGTCTATGCGCGTGAGCAGCTGGCGCCGGCACAACGGATCGAAGGACCAGCGATCATCACGGAAACGGTTGCCACCACCTGGCTGGCACGCGACTGGACGGCAACGCTGACGCCTGAAGGCCATTTGTGGCTCGCCAGACCGCATTTCTCACAGGGTCGCGTAGCGACGTCGAGCAGCCCGACCGAGTGAACGCC